>NZ_DF968197.1:0-14687 GCF_001270025.1 Streptomyces azureus
GTAAGCCGGTCAAATCTGGTGCCCAACATCGCCGGGGCTTCCGAGATCACCGTTCATTAGGTAGCCTACGATTAGGTTACCTAATGGTGGAGTCGGATCGATCCCCACCTCCCGACCCATGCCCCTGATTCCCGTAAACCGATGGAAAGGCATGACGATGACGACAGGATCGTCTGAATCCCCCCTCGCCGCGGCCACCTCGCGGCGGCGTCTGCTGACCGCCGCGGCTGGCGTCACCGCCGGCACGGCAGGCATCGTGCCCCCGCCCGCCGCCGCCCAGGCCACCACCTCCACGTCGGCAGGGACCACCGCCGGCCATCCGGGGCGCGGCATGAAGGTGATCGCGGTCGAAGAGGCGTTCTCCGTTCCGGAGCTGATCCCATGGCCGGGCGAGGCCCGTATGCCTGCCGGCTGGGGACAGGAGTGGGGGCGCCGGCTCGCCGACTTCACGGAGTTGCGGCTGGCGGACATGGACGAGCATGGGGTGGACATGCAGGTCCTGTCGCTCACCTCACCCGGCGTGGAGGCCATCGAGGACCCCTCCGAGGCCGTGGCCACGGCCCGCCGGGTCAACGACCGCCTGGCCGAAGTGGTCGCCGCCCACCCGACACGGTTCGCCGGCTTCGCCACCCTGCCGTTGCAGGACCCGCGGGCCGCCGTGGTCGAGCTACGCCGGGCGGTGGGGCAACTCGGCCTCAAGGGGGTTCTGCACAACGACCACGTTCAGGGCCACTACCTCGACGAGCCGCAGTTCCGGCCCGTGTGGGCCGAACTTGAACGGCTCGGCGTGACGCTCTACCTCCACCCCGCGCTCTTCCCCGTCGATCACTGGCGGGTGTTCGAGGGGCATCCCGTGCTGAGCGGGCCGTCCTGGGGATGGACAGCACAGGTCGGCGCCCACGCACTTCGCCTGATCTACGGCGGAGTGTTCGACGAGTTCCCCGGGGCCTCGGTGACGCTGGGGCACATGGGGGAACTTCTTCCTTTCCAGCTGGCCCGGCTCGACAGCCGCTACCACCAGGCCGACCCCAAGAGCAGGCCACGACACCTGCCGTCCCACTACCTGCGGCACAACCTCTACGCGACCACCAGCGGCGTCTTCTCCCACGCGGCCCTCCTCGGAGCCGTCCACGCCATCGGCGCCGACCGGCTGCTGTTCGCCGTCGACTACCCCTACGAATCAACCGCCGAGGCGGTCGAGTTCCTCCGCACAGCGCCGTTCTCCCGCGCCGGTCTCGAACGCATCGCACACCGCAACGCGGCACACCTGCTGCATCTCTGATCAGGACAGCAGCAGGTGAGGAGTGCGGCTGGCCGACGGCACATACATGCGCCGTCGGCCAGCCCCGCGAACACCGGCACCGGATGCTCGGTCCTGAGCCCACAGGATCCGCCAGCACGTCATGGCGCTGTTGCGCCACTTGGGCATCCGCCAGACCTTCAAACGGTGATGCTCGTCCGGCTGGGCGCGACTTCCGTCGGGCAGAGCCTGGCCCACCACGCCGACAGCAAGAACGAATCCTCCGCACCTTGGGAAGACAGGCTCACGCCATGGCAGACGCACTCCTGACCGACACCAACACGGGAACCGTTCGCGGATCCGAACTCCCCGACGGAGGGCGTCTCTTCGCCGGTATCCCCTTCGCCGCACCCCCGGTGGGTGAGCTGCGGTTCCGCCCGCCCCAGCCGCCCCGGCCGTGGCAGGGTGTCCGCCAGGCCGACAGCTTCGCACCGGCGCCAGCGCAGGGCGCCTCTTCCCTGATGCCGGAGGCGAGCCAGAAGTCCTCCTTTCCCACCTTCCCCACAGCGGAGATCCGGGAGACGTCCGAGGACTGCCTGTATCTCAACGTCTGGACACCCACGACGACAGCCGAGGACGCCATCCGCCCCGTCATCGTGTGGATCTACGGCGGCGGATACGACGTCGGCTCCGCCGCACCCCCGTACAGCGACGGGGCCGCTCTCGCCCGGCAGACCGGCGCGGTCGTCGTCACCGCCAACTACCGCCTGGGAGCACTCGGATTCCTGCACCTGGCCGACCTCGGCAGCCAGTGGGCCGGGTCCACCAATCTCGCCCTGCAGGACCAGATGGCCGCCCTGCGCTGGGTACGGGACAACATCGCCTCCTTCGGCGGTGACCCCGGCAACATCACCGTGGCGGGGCAGTCCGCCGGTGCCTTCTCCATCGGAGCCCTGCTGGCCGCACCCGCAGCCGCCGGCCTCTTCCACAAGGCGATCCTCCAGAGCGGCAGTACGTCCCGGATCTTCGACCGGGCCACCGCCACCACCATGGCCGAGGACCTGATCACCGCACTCCGCCTCGATGGCCCAGAGGACCTGCTCACCGTCACCTGCCGGCGGATCCTGGACGCCCAGAGCACGGTCGTCACCGGCGACATCGGACAGCGCAACCTGCCCGGCGGCCGGTCCTGGGGTGCCGTACTCGACGGCAGCGTGCTGCCCGTCGCCCCGCAGCAGGCCGTCGCCGACGGTGCCGCCGTCGACATCCCCCTGCTCGTCGGCGCCACCCGCGACGAAGTCCGCGTCTTCCAGATGATCGGCGGCGACTCCTTTCGCCCCGAAGGCGAAACAGCCCTGTACACCGAAATGCGGCGCGCCGGAGTCACGGAACCGGAGAAGCTCCTCGACGCCTACCGCGGCCGCAACGCCGACTCCGACGACCTGTCAGCCCTGCGCAGTGCCTTCCTCACCGACGCCCTCTACCGCATCCCGGCCACGCGTCTGGCCCAGGCCCAGGCAGGGGCGGGAGGCCGCGCCTACCACTACCTCCTCGTCGACGAACCCTGCGGACCGGCCATGGGCGCCTTCCACGGCGCCGACCTGCTCCACGTCTTCGACAAACTCTCGCTCGTCGGCGCCGATACCCCCGAACACCTCACCGCCCGCGACACCCTCGTCGGCGCCTGGGCCGCCTTCGCCGCCACCGGCTCCCCGGGCTGGCCGCCATACGACCCGCACGCCGCGGGCAACTCCCGGGCCATCGGCAAATCCCCGGCCGACGCCGGCCGCATGATCACCGAGCCCCCGGCCGACGACGTCACCGCACTCTGGCCCACCCGGCCGGCCTGACGTACTCGGGATCGAAAGCGGCACGCCGACTTTGCGGAACTGCCGCGGGATCCCTGACGCTGGAGCCAACACCGCCGCCGATCACATCACCGCCGCCGATCACATCACCACCCTGAGAGCGGCTACCGCGAGCCGGTACGGGCTGCTGACGGTCTGGGTATGGGAAGGCGACGACGGGCCAAAGTCCAGCGGTTCTCAGCCTCGGAGGTGCGGATCTTCGGGCGCCTGGCCTCCCGGCAGTACGGATCGGGCATCAGAACAACCGTGTCCCCGGCCGTGAAGATCGATTGAAGGATACGAATCAGCTTCTGTGGCCAGGTGCTGAGGTCCGCCCCATCAGGACCAGCCCTGCAACACGCACAGACTTGACACGAAATGGTCGTAGTCGACGCCTTCGGCCGGTCGCACATGGTCGGGAGCCCGGACCCAGACACGGTACTCCGCCGCCTGCACACCGCCGTCCTACTGGGAAAGAGGCAGTGTTCCGATGTTGCGCTATGCGTATGTATGGCACGAAAGAGTTGGCATCCATGCTTGCCGTGCCTGGCTGCCTTGACTGACTGCCTGGGGGTGGCGGCGGCGTGCCTTGTTGAAGGCCGTCGTCTCGATCCCGTGAGTTGATCACCGCAGGTGGGCCGCTTCGACCTGGTGGAGGTGGATGAGGATGTCGTAGGAGCGGCCGAGGGTGGTTCTCGGGTCGTCATTCGACCAGTACAGGCCGTAGGAGCGGGTGGGGCGGGCCGCATGGAGCCACGTTCGTTCGCGTATTTCGCCCGTTCTCCGCGGTGGAGGAGTGGAGGCCGAACAGGTCGGCGACCACCACGGGCGGCAGTGTGGTGACTGCTTCGATCACCGCGGTGTTCCTGGCGCTGAGCACGGGCAGGCCGTGCTGTTTCAACAGGTTGCCCACCCCGTGGGGGTTGCGGGGCGGTGGGGGAACTTGCCGGGCAGTAGGTAGGGGGAGGCTTCGTCCAGAGCCCGGCGCATCCGGGTGGTGGTGCGAGGCTGGGCGATCTGCTCTTTGATGAGCTGGCCCAGTCTGGGCGGGAGCAGTACGGGGTGCCGGTCGATGGTGAGGTAGGAGCCGGTGTCGTCTCGGTGGAACCGGTCCGTGACGATTTCGATGATCTTGGTGACGGGCAGGGCATAGAGCCGGACCAGCGCACCGATGATGCGCACCTCGCGGGGCAGCGTGGTGTCGTTGAGGCAGCGGCGTAGCTGCTGGTCGTACTCGTTGGTGTCTGGAAAGCGACCGCGAACGGGCGGCCCCGCTTGGGTAGTTCGAGCGGGCCGGTTAGGCGCCGGGGCCGTGGCCCAGCGGATGCAGGACCGATCACGACGTGCTGGGTCGGGTGGTTGGCGAGCCAGAGGTCGAAGTCCGCCTGGTTCAAGGCGTCCAGTTGCTGTTCGCGTTCGTCGAGCCAATTCAGAAACATGATGGCGGGCTGGACGTCCTTGAATCTCCGGAGGCGGCACCGTAGGAGTAGCGGCCTCGGGCAGCCTGCCGACGGGCGTCGCGGACTACGTGCCACTCGGCGAACGGCCGGATGACCGTGGCCTGGTGGTTGGGCAGCCGGGGGAGTTCGCTGGTCACCCATGGACGGTGCGATGGCCGCAACCGCGGTCAAGGTCCTCATCGATACCCGCAGCAGGCTGATCACCTACAGCAACGCCGGGCACCCACCGCCCGTCCTGCTCCACAGAGACGGGACGTGCGAGCTGAAGGCCACCGATCCGCCGCTGGGCGCACGCGAGCACCATGCCCCCCGCCCCCAGGCCGGCCTCAGCTACGGCCGGGGGACACCCTCGTCCTGTACACGGACGGCCTCATCGAACGTCGCGACGAAGACATCGACGCCAGCCTGACACGCCTGGTCACAGCCCTGGCTCAGGACAGCGCCCTGGCCCCGGACCAGCTGGCCGACGCGCTGCTGACCCGCCTCGACGTCTCCGTGGCGGCCTCGACGACATCGCTCTCGTCGTCATCCGGCTCTAGCCCTACGCGCCCTCGCGCCCGCTTGGCTGTATCTCTGCCGCAGGTGTCTGCTCGACGCGAGCTCGAAGTCACCAGCTCTCGGCGCTGCCTCTGGGGAGTTCAGAAGCAGCCTCTCAGCATGCGTAAACGGCGGCTGCCGCCTGATCCCTCCCGGTCGGGCGGGATCAGGCGGCCCCTGGTGCGGGACCTGGCTCAGGACGTGGCTGTCACCATCGGTCCCAGGGGCAAGGCAGAGTCGGCAGTCCTGCCGCTTGGGCACTGACCGTCAGACAGCGGTCGGCATCGAGGCCAGGGAGAGCGGCTGCCGCCCGGTCCGGCACCCCCAGCTCGCCCCCATAGGTGCCGGCCTGCTCCCACGATCGTGATCTCCGGGTGGGGGGAACCGAGGCGGAGCGGCCACGGGAGAGTCCCTGACGAACCTTGGTCCGCGTGCCCGACCGGGGCCCCGTCCCATCATCGATGATCACGGATGCAGAATGATCTACATGCCGAAAACGAACACGCCAAAGACGGCAACGATGGACGACGCCGCATTCATCAGCCGCGCCCTGGCCCGCGCCTTCGACGACGACCCGATGATGCGCTGGTTCTTCCCCGACGACTCATCGCGCAGGGAAGGGCTGGACCGCTACTTCACCACGATCTTCACCCGGCAGTACGTCCGCCACGCAGTCTGCGAGCGAACGGAGGCAGCCGCCGCCTTCTGGGTACCTGCAGAGTCACAGGTCCAGGCCGTTCCGGACGGGGAAACCATCCGAGAGCTCCAGAGCATTCTCGGTGACCGGGCTGTGCTGTTCAGGGACACTGTCGAAACGGCCGCCAAGCACGCACCCCGCGAACCGCACTGGTACCTGGCAGTGATCGGCGCGGACCCAGCGGCAAAGGGTCAGGGACACGGGGCGGCTCTGCTGCGCTCAGGGCTGGCCAAAGCCGACGCGGCGGGTCTGCCTGTCTACCTGGAGTCCTCCGCGCCGGCCAACGTGCCCTTCTACGAGCACTTCGGCTTCACGGTGCGAGAGGAACTGCAGCTGCCGGGCGGCGGGCCGAGGCTGTGGGCGATGTGGCGCAAGCCTCGCCGTCCGGCGCACACGTCGGTGGCTGACTAGGGCCTGTCCGGCGGATCATTTGGACAAGGCTCGGTAGGTTGGCCGCATGCCTTCTGTACTTGTTGTTGGTTACGATCCGCAAGCGATACCTGGCGTCGACGCAGAGGCGCATCGTGCGGCGCTCGATGCGGAGTTGGCCCGGTTCGGCGAGCACGGCATCGACGCGGCCATGACGCTGATCGTGTTCGACGCATCGGCCGAGTCCACCCTCGTGGCATCGTTGACCAAGCAGCCGTGGGATGTCGTGGTCGTCGGCGGTGGGATCCGCAAGACCGAGCAGCTGCTTCCGCTCTTCGAACAGATCGTGAACCTGATCCGCAGCCGTGCGCCCCAGTCCGCCATTGCGTTCAACACCAGCGGCGGGGACAGCGTCGAGGCGGCACAACGATGGCTCTGAATCCCGACCTGCCGGTCACATCCTGAGCCACAGTCGGATCGCGGCAACGGTAATCGTGCCGTGGAAGACGTAGGCCCGCTTGTCGAACCTCGTGGCCACGCCGGAAGTTCTTCAGGGCGTTGATCGTCCGCTCCACTTCGTTCCTGCGCTTGTAGATCGTCTTGTCGAAGCCGGCGGGCCACCCGCCTTGGCTGCCGCGGCG
Organism: Streptomyces azureus; assembly: GCF_001270025.1. Lineage (NCBI taxonomy): Bacteria > Bacillati > Actinomycetota > Actinomycetes > Kitasatosporales > Streptomycetaceae > Streptomyces > Streptomyces azureus. Next base: position 6,792 of record NZ_DF968197.1, read on the forward strand.
CTTGCGGTTGGCCCGCTGGTTGTTCGGCTTGGGGATGGTGTGCTTGATCTGCCGTCTGCGTAGGTAGCGGCGGTTGCGGCGAGAGGAGTACGCCTTGTCGCCGCTGAGCTGGTCGGGCCGGGTGCGCAGACGCCCGCCGCCGAGGCGGCAGACGCGGATTCGTTCCATGACAGGGATGAGCTGCGGGGCGTCTCCCCACTGGCCCGGAGTGATCAGCAAGGCAAGGGGGCGTCGCCCGCCTTCCCCCACCAGATGGATCTTGCAGGCGAGGCCACCCCGGGAGCGTCCGAGTCCCTCACCAGGGCGGTGCTGCCGGGGCGTGCGCCTTTTCCCGGCACCCGCGGGGATTTCCTACGAGGTGCGGCGGCGTGCTGGTGGGTTCGGCAGGTGGTGGAGTCCACGGACACCATGGACCAGTCGATGCGGCCCTCCGCATCGGCGTCGGCCAGGACGGCTGCAAAGATCTTGTCCCACGTGCCGTCCGCCGACCAGCGTCTGTGCCGCTCATACACGGTCTTCCACTTGCCGAACCGCGCAGGCAGATCCCGCCACGGCATCCCAGTGCGCTGCCGGAAGAGAATCCCGTTGATCACCCGGCGACGATGACCCTCCCAGCGCCCGTCTCGTTGCCCGGACTTGGGCAGGTGCGGCTGCAGCCGCACCCATTCCTTGTCCGTGAGATCTCCGGTCGGCGGCGTCGCGGGCGACGTCGAGGCCGACCTCGAATACGAGCTCGGGACGCACGAGCGTGACGTCCAGCGTCTGTCTGGTGCCGGTGAGGACGGACGGCGCCCACTGGCCCTGCTGGTATCCCCGGGCCAGTGGGGCGACGCCCCGCAGCTCATCCCGGTCATGGAGCGTGTCCGTGTCGCCCGACTGGACGGCGGACGTCCCCGGACTCGGCCTGACCATCTCGGCGGAGACAAGGCGTACTCCTTCCGCCGCAACCGCCGCTACCTGCGACGACGCCAGATCAACCACACGATCCCCGAGCCGAAGAACCAGCGGGCCAACCGCCACCGCCGTGGCAGCAAAGGCGGCCGGCCCGCCGGCTTCGACAAGACGATCTACAAGCGGAGGAACGAAGTTGAGCGAATGATCAACGCGCTGAAGAACTCCGGGCCGTGGCCACGAGATTCGACAAGCGCGCCAATATCTTCCACGGCACCGTCACCGTGGCTTCGATCCGCCTTTTGCTCAAGCCGTGATCACTTGGCCTTCGTGACAAGATCTGGGCGTGACGACGTTGTTCCTGACGGTCGGCCTGCCCGGGGCCGGAAAGACCACGAGAGCTCGACATCTGGCCAAGGAGCACAGCGCGCTGCGGCTGACGCCTGATGAGTGGATGCTCCCGCTGTTCGGTGATCCGCAGCCGGCCGGGAAGCGCGATGTGCTGGAAGGACGGCTGCTCTGGCTGGGTCTGGAGGCGCTGAAGCTGGGAACGAACGTGGTCTTGGATTTCGGCTGCTGGTCTCGTGACGAGAGGTCCGCGATCCGCTGGTTGGTGATGTCTGTGGGCGCGTCCTGTCAACTCGTGTACGTGCCGGTGGACCATGAGACCCAACGCGCTCGGATCGTCCAGCGCCAGTCGACCACCCCTGATCAGACCTTCGTGATGAGCGAGACGGACCTCTTGCACTGGAGGACGCTGTTCGAGGAGCCCGACGCCGCGGAACTCGATGGACATGAGGTAGGAGGTCCGCCTCCTGGGTGGTCCGGATGGCTGGAGTGGGCCGCCGATCGGTGGCCATCGCTCGCGTGACTGTCCGGCCAACCTCGGTGCCGCCCAGTAACGCAGCCGTGCCAGGAGCGCCGAGCCCGGAAAGATCCGCCGGACAGGCTCTGGTCCCTCTCGGATGTTTTCGGGCTGACGAGATCGGGGATGCTCAAGCCCAGGTCGCCGGCGGGGTGTTGGGCCCGTCGCTGGTTTCCTCGCGCTTGGCGCTGAGGAAGGTGAGGTGAGGTCGGTGCCTTCGCTCTCGCCGACCCAGCCGTAGAGGCGCGGGAGGCTTTCTCTCTCAGCATGGCTCTATCTGAGCTGGCCGCGTACGCGCAGCAAGGGCTCCTTGCGACGTCTTCTGTCAGTCGAGGATGCGGAGCTCGATGTCGGGCTGGCAGTGGGGGCAGGCGGGTAGTCCGGAGGCAAGGAGCCGGCGTGCTTCGTCGCGGTCGACGGGGCGGTGGCGGTTGCCTGCGGCGTAGCAGTCGCCGGCGTGGACCTGGACGGGCGGGCGTCCGGTGCCGATGCCCAGCTGGACGATCCACTCCGGCCTTGCGGGCCGGACCCGCCGACCGTGTTCCCGCTCGGCTTCGCGCCGCTGGAGATCGGCGATCTTGTTGTCGATGCGCGTCAGCCACATCGCGTGCCACACCCTCAGGGTGAGCAGGCGCTCCAGGTCAGGTGGCAGGTCGTCGAACACGTTCCGTCCCGGGTCTTTCGCCGCGCGGGTCGCACCTCGCATTTTCGAATTCTAGTTCGATAATCTGGGTGGTGAGGAGGTGGGTGTGCCATGAGCGCAGGAGAACCGGCGTGTACGGGGACGACGGTGATGTATGTGCGCTGCCGGACTGGCTGCCGGAGGGGATGCACCGGCAGGTCCTGGACCAGCTCGCGGAGCTCTCCCCGGTCGTGCAGTCCCTACCGCCGTCCGCGGCTCTGGTGGAGCTGAAGGGCGCGCTGCGCTACCACGGCGCCGGCGCCCGGCACCTGGGGGAGAGGCTGCGTGTGCGGACGCTCTCCCGCCTCGGAGTCGACGTCCGCGTCGGCTTCGGCCCCACCAGAAGCCGACATGTTCGCGGATTCCTGAGGGCCCAGGACAGCGAACTGGCTGGCCACTTGAGGCCGAGACGGCGATCGTCCAGCCGGTTGGGGCAGCAGGGACTCGTACGGCCTGTGCTCGGGAGGGTGTGGTGAGGGAGGCGGTCTTCTTCCACGTGAGGCCTCGCCAGGGCGAAGGGCTCGGGGAGCTCATGGAGGTGATCGAGCGGTTTGCCCCGCTCGCCCAGTCGTTGGCACCGTCGGCGGCCGTTGCCCAGGTAGGCGGCGCTCTGTGGCTGTTCGGTGTCGGCCCGGTCGGTCTGGCGCAGCGGCCGGGCTTCAGACGGCTGCTTTGTTCCACCTGGGCGTGGTCGTGGGGATCGGCTCTTCCTGGAGCGTTGCGGCCATGGCGTCCTCGCGTACGGGGGCGAGCGGCGTCCTTCACGTGCCCGGCGTCCGACACCGCGGACGTCCTCGGCCACTTCCGGTCGGCGAGTTGTACGGGATCCGGCGTTTCCAGGCCAAGACGCGTCGTGCCCTGGGAATGCAGACGATCGGGCAGCTGACCGTGCTGCCCGGAGCCACGGTGCTGCGGATCCTGGGACGGCCCGGCCGTGCGCTGCAGGAACGCGCGCAGGGAGTGGACCATCGGATGGCCGTGCCGGGCCGTGCAGCGGAGACCGTCAGTGCCCGGGCCGACTTCGCCGAGGATGTTCTCGACGGCTTCGAGGTCCGGTCCGCGGCTCTGTGGCTGGCCGCGGAGCCGCGGACCGGCTGCGGTCGTGTGAGCAGGCGGCGTGCTCGGTCACCGTGGTGGTGCGGATGGCTGACCGGGCGGCCCGGCTCGCTGCGGGCGCTCGCTCTTTGGCAGACTGTCGATGACCAGGTCGTAGGAGTGTTCGACCGCATCGTTGGTCAGCTGCTTCGTGATGCCCCGCCCGGGCCCCAGCGAGATCCAGTGCCTCTTGTCGAGATAGCGACCCGGGGTGATCGAGGCGTAGCCGCGCTTCAGTGCCCGCGCGTGCTCGGGCTCGCACTTGACCGTGATGATCTGTTCGTCCGGGTCGTCGGTGACGATCAGGAACACCTTGTCCGCGACCTTGTACACGTCGAGGTCGGGGGTGAAGGGGCGGTCGTGACTGACGTCGGGCAGGGCGAGGGCCGCCTTGCGGGCGGTGTCCTGGAGGCGGTCACCGGCCGCGCTCACCGGGCCGCCCGCGTGCTGGTGCCATAGGTATGCGGGTCGACGGGCTGCTCGGCCTTGGGCAGGCGGGCGACAACGAGCAGGTAGGAGTCGGTGACGAGTTCCTTGACGAGCTTCTTCTCGACACCTGCCCCGCCCTCCAGCGTGATCCAGTGCTTCTTGTTCATGTGGTAGCCGGGGGTGATGTGGCTGTTGTGTTCTCGGAGGGCGTGGGCCTCGCCGGGCTCCGCCTTGATGATCACGACGGGGCGCCCGGGGACCTCGGTCATCAGCATGAACACCTTGCCTCGTACCTTGAAGACCTCCCAGCCCGGGCCGAAGGGATGCTCCAGCTGGGCTCCGGGAAGTTCCTGCGCGCACTCGGCGGCGAACGTCTGCAGGGTCGATCCGTTCATGAGTTTTTCCTTCCTCGGGTGGTGGCGGGCAGGGGCGTCGGCCAAGGACGCGTACCGCGCCTCCATCCTTTCCAGCGACGCGGGCAAGACGGGCGGTAAACTGCGGACACGTGATGGTCGGTAAGCGACACCTCAAGCGGCCTCCGCGCGTCGGACGCAGCGGGCAGGCCGAGCAGGCCACGGTTCCGCTGTACGGTTTCCAGCCCCCCGTCGGCACTCCGTACGGCCTGGAGGTGAACACCGTCGAGGACTTCTTCGCCGAGCACGACGACTGGCCGTGGAATCCGCCCCGTCCGGGCCGTGCCACCTTCCACTATCTGATCCTCGTCACCGAGGGGGAGCTGCTCCACGACGTCGACCACGTCACGCGGACCGTCGCCTGCGGCCAGTGGCTGTGGGTGCGTCCCGGGCACGCGCAGTGCTGGCATCCGCCGGGCGCCGCCCGCGGCTTGTTCATCCTGTTCGAGCCGGACGTGCTGACATCCGACGCCGCCCGTCTGCTGGCCCCGCTCACCGCGCACGAGGCCCCTGCCGTTCTCAGCCCGCACCCCGACGACGCGGCCTGGCTGCGGCAGACGGCGCTCCAGCTCCTGGACGAGCACCGTGCGCTGGGGCGGCGCCGGCTCGATGTCCACCACGCCCTGCGGCGCAGCCTGCTCGAATCGCTGCTGCTGCGCCTTGCCAGCTCCCCGGACGTCACCCCCGACGGCGCGTCGGCGGGCGGCACGGGACGCAGGGATACGTACGCACGGTTCGTGGACGCCCTGGAGCTGCACTTCCGGGAACTGCACCGGGCTGCGGACTATGCCGGGCTGCTCGGCTGTTCGGTTCGCACCCTCAGCCGAGCGGCCCGGGACGTCACCGGCAAGGGGGTGCGTGAGGTCATCGACGAGCGGCGGCTGCTCGAAGCCCGGCGCCTGCTGAGAGGTGGCGGTTGGCACGCCCGGGCTGTGGCCGTCCATCTCGGGTTCACCGATCCCGCGAACTTCGGCCGCTTTTTCCGTGGCCACACCGGTCTCACCCCGGCCGCCTTCACGGCCCGCGAAACCAGGATCGGCATGTGAGGCGGGCGCGGCACAAGCTGGCATCCCCATGGCCGCCTCGGCATTGATCGCGTCCGGAGCGGGGGACGGGCCGGGGCTGACCGCCTCCTTCGTTCGCGCTCACTGGCTGGGGGTGCGTCACCTTAGGTCCCTGGTCAGGACGCGATCGCGCCTGTCGCGGTCTGGGCGAACGCCCCGCAACGGCAGCAGCCGCCCGCACCGGTGACACGGGCCGGGCTGGCGGCCGGCGCCCCACTCCAGACAGGGCGCGCACCGCTGGTCCCGCTCGTTCGTCCAGGCCAGGCACTCGCGACAACTGCCCAGGCCGGCGGACATCCAGGAGGGCACCAGCCGCGGCCGCGGCGGGGCGAGCAGTCCTGCCCGCTTCAGGGCCTCGTGCAGGGTCGGCGCCATCTGCGGGAGATCCGCGAGCGTCTCGGGGCGTACCAGGCGTTCATCCGGGGATCGGGCGGCCAGAGCGAGCCGGGCGCCCTCCTCCGTGTGGAAGTGCCAGGTCTGCCCGACGCGGCGTTCGACTGCCATCGCCTGGAGCAGCGCCTGGACTTCGGGGAAGTCGGGGATGCGCTGGCGGTGGGCGCGGGTGAAGGTCCTGGTCCAGGGCGCGAACAGCCCGAGCTGGCCGGGGACTTCCTCCACGCACACCACGGGGTCGTCGAGGGCTGGCGGTACCCGGCCGCGGGCCCACGGCGCGAGCCTCTGCCGCGGGCTCGAGGCGGCGCGGTTGCGCAGCGGGTTGCTGTTCAGGGCTAGTCCCTCGATGCGCACGGCCAGTTGCAGCGGCCGCCCGGCGGGCAGGGCGCGCCGTTCGAACTCGGCATGCATCCACGCCGGGTCCTGACCGAGCCGGACCGCGATCCGGCATCCCCGGCAGGTGCCGTCCGCGCCGACGATCCCCGGCCAGCCGCATCGGCGGCAGATGGCCTCCCGCAGTCCTCCCTTAGACGCCGTTTCCTTTGGTGCTGATGGTGCCCGCCGGGCGGAGGGGCAGGTATCGCAGGGTGCCGGCCGGGATCATATGAGGCACAGAAGCGATTGAGGCCACACTCCGCGCTGGGGTGCGGCCCCTCGGTGCATGGGGTTACGAGGTCCAGCCGCCGTACGGCACGGTGATGAGTTCCATGGCGTGGCCCGCCGGGTCCATGAAGTACACGCCACGGCCACCATCGTTGTGGTTGATCGTGCCGGGCTGCTTCCGGTGGGGGTCGGCGTAGTGCTCGATGCCGCGCTGCCTGATCTGCGCGTACGCCGCGTCGAACTCCTCCTCGGAGACCAAGAAGGCGTAGTGCTGGGGGTGATGCTGTCCGCAGGGATTGTGGCGAAGTCCAGTGTGACGCCGTTGCTCAGGTCGACCGCGATGAACGCGCCCCACTCGGCGGTGATCTCAAGGCTGAGCAGGTTCGCGAAGAATTCTGCGGACTCCCGGTTGTCCCGGGCGTGGACGATCGTGTGGTTCAACTCGACTGACAAGGAATGCCTCCGAAGGCATGTCCCGACACCTCCATGTCTCACCAGCCGGTGACCGACACGCGATGTCGCCATAGATCCGAGTCGCTGTCGTCTACGTAGTGAGTCGGCGGTAGTTGATGAGAGCTGCGGCCATACCGACGAAGGCAAGGAAGTGCTTGGCCTTACGTTCGTAGCGGCGGTGCAGGCGACGGCATCCGGCCAGCCAGGAAACTGTCCTCTCGACGACCAAGCGATGGCGGCCCAGTCGGGTGGACGACTCGATGCCCTTACGGGCGATGCGGTGGCGGATGCCCCTCTTGCGGAGCCATCTGCGCAGGTGGTCGTAGTCGTAGCCCTTGTCGGCACAGAGCTTGGCCGGTCGCCGACGACGTGGGCCGCGCCGGGAGCGGACGGGCGGGATTCCGCGCACCAGTGGCTCCAGCCCGAGACTGTCGTGCATGTTGGCACCGGAGATACCCCGTGACAGGGGCAGTCCGTTCCGGTCCGTGGTCAAGTGGATGCTCGATCCTGGCTTGCCGCGGTCGGTCGGATTCGGTCCTGTCAGTGGCCCCCTTTTGCTGCCCGGACGCTGACGGAGTCGAGCGCGCACCGCGACCAGTCCAGCTTTCCTCTGGCGCCGAGTTCGTCGAGGATGACCCGATGTAGTCGGGCCGAGACCCTCTCCCGGCTCCACTGGGCGAAGCGTCGGTAGACCGTGGGCCAGGCCGGCCCGAACGCCGGCGGCAACTGCCGCCAGGTGCAGCCCGGGGTGGCCACGAAAATGATGGCCGCCAGCGTCTCGCGATCACCGGCCCGCCGTCGGCCACCACCCTGCGGACGCTTCACCTCCGTGGTAGGCACCACCCGCCGGAACAACACCCACAACTCGTCCGGTACCAACCGTCCAACCGAGATCCGTCATGCACGGCTCAACGACGATCACGCCATAAGAAACGGCGCCTTAGACGCCATCTCATTTGGTGAGTCTGCGGTAACAGATGAGGGTGCACGCGATGCTCGTGAAGGCGA
>NZ_DF968198.1:0-98882 GCF_001270025.1 Streptomyces azureus
GTCCTGCGCGTACGGTCCCGGTCCCTGAGGTGCCTGTCCCTGGGGCGCCTGTCCCTGCGGCGGCTGTCCCTGGGGGGCCGGAGCAGCGGGAGCGTCCACCGGCACGGGGGGTGCGGACGGGGCGGGTGGTACCGCGGTGCCCTCGTTCTCGGTGCTCACAGCTTCTCTCCTCGATCCACGGCTGTTTCCTGGGTCGCACTCGGTCACGCTTTTTCACACCGGCGACGGTCCGGCGCGATACAGCTGTGCTTGTCCCTTTGTCTGCCGTCAGCTTTTCCCACTGGCCGTCAGAGCACCATAAGCGGTGGCTGTGGGTCCGGGGCCATTCTTTATATAGGTCATTACTGACGAAAAGGATGCAATTACAGTGCCTCCGTCCGGACCTCTGGATCCGTCGGGTCCGTCCGACCAGACGCGTACCCGCGCACGGTGGCACCATGACGCGGTGACCCACGCACGGCAGCATGTGATTCAAGTCGTCGCCCACCGCGGTGCCTCCGAGGACGCCCCGGAACACACCCTGGCCGCGTACACCAAGGCGATCGAGGACGGCGCGGACGCCCTCGAGTGCGATGTGCGTCTCACCGCCGACGGCCACCTGGTGTGCGTACACGACCGCCGGATCAACCGTACGTCCAACGGCCGCGGCGCGGTCTCCGCCCTGGAGCTCGCCGACCTCGCCGCCCTGGACTTCGGCTCCTGGAAGACGGGCGAGGCTTACAAGGGGCGCGACGAGGACCCCGACTGGGAGCACCGCCCGGAGGACCGCGAGGCGACGTCCGTCCTCACCCTCGAGCGACTGCTCGGACTCGTCGCCGACGCCGGACGCCGGGTGGAACTGGCCATCGAGACCAAACACCCCACGCGCTGGGCGGGGCAGGTCGAGGAGCGGTTGCTGGTCCTGCTGAAGCGGTTCGGCCTCGACGCCCCGGCCACCGCCGAGGAGTCCGAGGTGCGGGTCATGAGCTTCTCGGCCCGCTCGCTGCACCGCGTACGCGCCGCCTCGCCGACACTGCCGACGGTCCACCTGACGCAGTTCGTCTCGCCCCGGCTGCGCGACGGACGCCTCCCCCCGGGCGTGCGGATCGCGGGCCCGTCCATCCGGATCGTGCGCAACCACCCCCTCTACGTGGAGCGCCTGAAGCGGGCCGGCCACCAGGTGCACGTGTGGACCGTGAACGAGCCCCAGGACGTGGATCTCTGCGTCGGCCTCGGCGTCGACGCCATCATCACCAACCGCCCGCGCGCGGTGCTCGACCAACTCGGCCGCTGAAGGTACCGGGCCGACGCCGACCACATGAGTCCCACCGACCCCGACCACACGAGCCCCAGCAGACCCATGCACACCTCTTGACCTCACCCGCCGCCGGACGGGATCCTCGCGTCTCGGCCACACCGACGAAATCCAGCCATGTGATTACAGGGGGTGCTCCGGCGCGTTCGGTCCGTATTCGATCGTGGTGAATGCGTCACAGGACGTGGATTGGCCGGTTTCCGGTACAGGCCAATGGGGCATCCACACCGTGGCGTGGGGCGAAGGAGGTCTCGGGGGTGGCGTTGGTGGTGGCACAGGACGTGCCCGCGTCGTCGAGCATGGCCGTACCCCATGGCCCTGCGGGCGTGGGGGAAGCGAGACACCGGATGCGTGCGCAGTTGCGCAGAGGTGGCGTAGCGGAATCGGTCATCGACGACGCCGTACTGATCCTTTCCGAACTTTTGAGCAACGCGTGCAAACACGGCAGACCCCTGGGCGACGCGCTCTCCGGCGACGGTGACGTCCGTGCCGCGTGGCGCGTGGACCCGTCCGGCCGGCTCATCGTCGAGGTCACGGACGGCGGCGGCCCGACCCGGCCCGCCCCGGCGACCCCGTCGGTCACGGCGCACGGCGGCCGCGGGCTGAACATCATCGCCGCGCTGGCCGACGACTGGGGTATCCGGGACGACATCCGCGGCGAGGTCACCGTGTGGGTCGTCGTCCACTCCGACGTGTACGACCCGGACGCCGGCCACCGCCGCGACGACTTCGCGACACGCGTCACGGCCCCGGCGGTGTCCCAGATACCGGGGCTGGACTTCGCGGACGCCTTCGACGACATGGAATGAACCGGCGACGGCCCGCCCCCCTTCTCCACGGGATCGCTGTTGTCCACGGGACCCGTGTTGTCCACAGGCCCCCGTCGCCCGAGGTGCGAACGGCTAGGCTCGCGACCGTACGAGAAGAGCCGTAACCGGGAGACTCATCGATGGCCAAGAAGCGACCCCAGACGAAGGCCAAGCGCCCGCAGATCACGGACGGAGAGATCCCGGTCGTCAGCGCTCGTGAACCCTGCCCCTGCGGCAGCGGCCGACGGTACAAGGCCTGTCACGGCCGGGCCGCGGCCCACGCCGCGACCGAGCTGGTGCACCGCCCCTTCGAGGGCCTGCCCGGCGAGTGCGACTGGGTGGCCCTGCGCGAGCTGGTCCCGGCGGCCACGGTCGGGCTGACGCTCAAGGACGGCCTCCCCGAAGGCGTCCCGGCGGTCACGCTGGCCACGGTCCTGCCCATGGCCTGGCCCGCCCTGCGCCGCGACGACGGCTCGGTCATGCTCGGCCTCCAGAACGACACCTCGTCGGGCGACATCAGCCGCGACCTCGCCGACATCCTCCAGCGCGCCCTTGAAGCCGAGCCCGGCACACCGGTGCAGGGCCGCCGCGCCCCGGCCGACGGTCCGCGGCTCCAGGATCTGCTGGACCCTGAGGGCGCCTTCGAGCCAGAAGTGCACAGCGGCTTCGAGTTCTGGGTGCCGGACCCGGAGAACGCCACGCCGGAGGTCACCGCCTCCCTGGAGCGGGCCAACGCCGCGGCCATCCCGACCGTCAAGCTCCAGGGAGTGAACGCCGCCTACTGGTGCGAGACGCCCGAGAAGAACCATTTGCGATGGGTCATGCCCCACCCCGAGGAGCAGCTTCTGGACGCTCTCGCGCGGCTGCACGCCGCGGGCCGGTCGAGCCTGGGCGAGGGCACCCGTCTGGTGGGCTCCTTCCGCGCTCACGGGCTCACCGTGCCGGTCTGGGACCTGCCGAGCGGAGTCACGGCCGAGGATGTGGAGAAGCCGGCGGCGGAGTTCGCCGAGCGCCTCGCCGCCGCCCTGGCCACGGACGCGCCGCTCACGGCGGACGAGCGCCGCGCGCGGGGCGGCCTCACCAACCGGCAGGTCACGCTCAGCTGAGGGCTCGTCACAGGGTCCGGACCGGCCGCTCGACCGGGCGGCCGGGCCCTCGCACTCCGGAAAGGCGAAATTCCTTCACAACTCCCTGCCGGGACAAGCCAGTCGGTGACTGGAAAGGGCGAGATCGAATTTGCGAACCGCCGATCTCTTGTTACCGTTCCTGTAGCCCGGTTGCTGGTGCATCCCCCGTCGCCAGCAACCGGGTCTTTCTCTGCGCGCGACCGTTCACGGAACGCGCCGGCTCGTCAACTACCCGCTTGCATAGGCGAGTTGCTCCCCGAGCGCAGCAGCAGCGGCCCCTGGCCGGCCCGCCGGGCGAACTCCGCGACCGCCGTGTACGCCGCCAGGTCCCCGCGCGCGGGTTCGCGGGGCGTCTCACACGTCCCCGGCTCGTCCTCGGCAGCCACCGCGCAGGTGATGCGCACGGTCCGGGCACCGGGCCCCATCAGGCTCAGTACGGCGTCCAGCGCCCCGCCGGTCGCATTCCGGTAGTAGGTCCGCGCCCAGATGTCCGCGGCCTGCGTCACGACACAGGTCTGCGCTTCGATGCCGTCGGGGGAGGAGAGTTCGGGACCGCAGCGCGCGGCGGTCGACAGGCCCGGGCCTGGCGCGGGGAGGCCGGCCGCGGCGGAAGGCGCCTTGCCGTCCGCGGACGGTCGGGAGGGACGTACGCCGTCCTGTCCGGAACCGGACACGGAACCGCCGCGTACGCCGGCACCGTCCGCCGAACCCCCGGAATGTGTCGCGTCCCCCGCATCCGGGGACCCCACGGACGGCACCGCTAGCGGCAGTGCGAGCGCGCACGCCGCCACGGCGGCCGCGAGGGCGAGCAGTCGGACCTTTCGGGGGTCCCGGGGGCCGCCCCGGGAATGACGAGGCATGGCCCCGGAACATAACGCGCCGAGGCGGACTCCGGGCTCGGCGCGCCCTACAGCCCTACAATTCGGGCGCGCTCACACCCGTACGAGTGAGCGCCTCGACCACGGCGTCCACCACGGCCTCCACATCGGGCACCCACGGCGAGGCCGAGCCGGGCAGCGGCGCCCGCTCCCAGCGGATCTCGCCCTGGCCCGTCTCGGACGGCGGCAGCGCCAGGTAGCCGCCCTCACCATGGAAGCGGAGGGAGCCGGGCACGAAGTCCTTGGCGTAGAGCAGTTCGCCGAGCTGCTCCATGGAGTACGGCTTCACGAGGATCGCCCAGCGGGCGGGGGACGCGACGACCGGGCCGAGTCGGATGCCCATGCTGTCGAGCGCGTCGAGGGCGCGGGCCGCCGGCAGGGCGGGCAGGGAGACCGCGCAGGGCGCCTTGCCGCCGGTGGCCAGGACGATCGGTGCCGTGGGCCGGTTGCCCCACCACCAGCGCACCATGCGCCCGTCCGTGGTGGCCGCGAGCAGGCCGGGGTCGAAGGGGTGCGCGCCGGGAACCGTGCATTCGGGGTCCGGGCAGCCGCAGCGGTTCCGCCGCTCGGGGTCCGCCGCCACGCCCGGGAGTACGGGCCACTGCCATTCCGTCGCGTAGGTCAGGGCCGCGTCGATCAGCTCAGGCCTCCCGTCGCTGCGCTGGGACAGGAGCCTGCGTCGCCTTCCGAGGATCTCGCGCATGAGCGCTCGTTCCTTTCCGTTGCACGCCGGCAACACCGTGGTCCACATCACATCATGTGTCGATCACTTCACTGTGCGTACCTGTTGGCTCATCACACCCCTGCCGTGCGCAAGGGGAACCCCTATGGGTCGAGCATTGGCTGCCTCCGCGGCCGTCCCGCCCATACTGCGTCTGTCAAAAGCACGGGCGTGGCGTAGGGGTGGCGAAGTATGGCGTTTGCCGTCGCGCGTATTTCTCTCCGCCTCCGCCACGGGAGGATGGGGCACGGTCGTCGGTGGCTAAGACGCCCGGGTCCGTCACCAGGTTCCGGGTAGTTCGCAACCACCCCTGGCCTTCACCGAGTACGTACCCATCGCGACCGTTGTGACGCTCCGTCGAGCAAGCCCAGTCGACCGCAATAAGCCGTCCCTTGCGGCAGTTTTAAGACAACTTTGCATTTACGCAAGAGGAAGGAGACCTGTTCTCTCAAACCTCACGGACACCAGGAATCCCAGCAGGACAATGCTGGACATCTCCTCTCGAGTGCGTGTACATGTGGAGACACTGCTAGCGGCGCAGAATGACATGGGGGTTTGCGATGCTTTTGAGCAGTACGCGCTGGTCGGAAAGCCGGACGCCATGAACGCCCCGCACCCTCCGAAAGTGGCTGGAATCGATTCAACGGTTCCGGCACCCGCACACACTGTCGCGCCCGCCGCGGCGGGTGGTACCTCCTCGTCAGCCCCGGCGCACCCCCCGGCCCCACCGGGCGCGGTACTCCAGGACCGTCTCGCCGGCTGGGTCTCCGACCTCACCACCCTCCACGAGCTGACCGAACGCCTGACCCGCACGTCCGCGCTCGACGACGCGCTCCAGGAACTGCTGCGGGCCGGCGCCGCCTTGGTGGGGGCCCGCCGCGGCCTCGTCGTCCTGGAACCCGGCGACGGCCTGGGCCCGGACACCACCATCGGCCTGGGCCTGGCCCGCGCCGACCTCGGCCACATCGAGACCGTGCCGCGCAGCGCCCTGTCCTACGGCCGGTTCCTCGACGGACCGCCCGGCGGCGAGGACGGCATCGCCGAGCCCGACCTGTTCGCCGAGGAGGGGCTCGACCCCCGCCACCGCGAGGTCGCGGCCCGCCTCGGCTACGCCGCCAGCTACGCCCTCCCCCTGACCACCGAGTCCGCCGGCCGCCTCGGGGCCGTCGTGTGGCTCTACGACGAACCCGCCGAACCGAACGAGCGGCAGCACCACCTCGTCGGCCTGTACGCCCGGTACGCCGCCGAACACCTCGCCCGGCTCCTCGAACTGGAGCGCACGCGCGCGTCCATGGCGACCATGTCGGACGAGCTGCTGCCCGCGCGGCTGCCGCGGGTGGCCGGTGTCCAGCTCGCCGCCCGGCACCGCACCGGCCCGCGCGGCGGCGGCGACTGGTACGACGCTCTGCCGCTGCCCGATGCCGCCCTCGGCCTCGCCGTCGGGTCCGTCACCGGGGCGGGGCCCAGCGCGGTCGCCGCGATGGGGCGGCTGCGGGCGTCCCTGCGCGCGTACGCCGTGATGGAGGGGGAGGACCCGGTCGCCGTCCTGTCCGACCTGGAGCTGCTCATGCGGCTGACCGAGCCGGCCCGCTCGGCCACCGCCCTGTTCGGCTACTGCGAACCGGCCGCCCGCAAGATCACGCTGGCCGGTGCCGGGCACAGCCCGCCGCTGCTGCTCGGCCAGCGCCGCACCGAGTTCGTGGAGACGTCGGTCTCCGCCCCGCTGGGCATGCTCGCCTGCTGGGAGGCGCCGAGCGTGGAGATCCTCGCCGAGCCCGGAGAGACGGTACTGCTGTACACCGACGGGCTGCTGCACCGCACCGGCGAGACCACCGACCGCGCCTTCGCCCGGCTGCACGCGGCGGCGGCCGGGGCGCCCCGGGCGCTGCGGCGCGACCCCGGCGCCCTCGCCGACCACGTTCTGCGGAGCGTGCTGCCGGACGGGCTGGACGCTGCGGACGGTGCGGAGGATGTCGTCCTGCTGGCGGTTCGGTTCGAGTAACGCTCCTCGTCATCGCCCTGAGGCCGCTTCCGCGCCGCCGTACAGTGGAGGGCGGTCCAGCGCCGTATCGAGGAGGATGACCGCCGTGGCAGAAGAGCCTTCGGACACCCCGGAGACTGCCGAAGAAGAGCCGATCAAGCAGCGGAAGAACGGACTGTACCCCGGCGTGTCCGACGAGCTTGCCGAGAACATGAAGAGCGGCTGGGCGGACACCGAGCTGCGTGACCTCCGGCCCGTCTCCCAAGCCGCCGAGACCGCCGCCCGCCGGGCCGCGCTGTCCGCGCGCTTCCCGGGCGAGCGGCTGGTGATCCCCGCGGGCAACCTGAAGACCCGCTCGAACGACACCGAGTACGCCTTCCGCGCCTCCGTCGAGTACGCCTACCTCACCGGCAACCAGACCGAGGACGGCGTCCTGGTCCTGGAGCCCAAGGGCGAGGGCCACGAGGCGACGATCTACCTCCTGCCGCGTTCGAACCGGGAGAACGGCGAGTTCTGGCTGGACGGCCAGGGCGAGCTGTGGGTCGGCCGCCGCCACTCCCTCACCGAGGCGGAGAAGCTGTACGGCATCCCCGCCTCCGACGTGCGCGAGCTGGCCGGGGCGCTGCGCGAGGCCACCGGCCCGGTGCGGGTCGTGCGCGGCTACGACGCCGGCGTCGAGGCCGCGCTGACCGACAAGATCACCGCCGAGCGCGACGAGGAGCTGCGGGTCTTCCTCTCCGAGGCGCGGCTGGTCAAGGACGAGTTCGAGATCGGCGAGCTCCAGAAGGCCGTCGACTCGACGGTGCGCGGCTTCGAGGACGTGGTGAAGGTCCTCGACAAGGTCGAGGCGACCTCCGAGCGGTACATCGAGGGCACGTTCTTCCTCCGCGCGCGCGTGGAGGGCAACGACGTCGGCTACGGCACGATCGCCGCGGCCGGACCGCACGCCTGCACGCTGCACTGGGTGCGGAACGACGGGCCCGTGCGGCCGGGCGATCTGCTGCTGCTCGACGCGGGTGTGGAGACGCACACGTACTACACCGCCGACGTCACGCGCACCCTGCCGATCAACGGCCGGTTCAGCGAGATCCAGCGGAAGATCTACGACGCCGTGTACGAGGCCCAGGAGGCCGGGATCGCCGCGGTGCAGCCCGGGGCGAAGTACCGGGACTTCCACGACGCCGCGCAGCGTGTGCTGGCCGAGAAGCTGGTCGAGTGGGGGCTGGTCGAGGGGCCGGTGGAGCGGGTGCTGGAGCTTGGGCTTCAGCGGCGGTGGACGTTGCACGGGACCGGGCACATGCTCGGGATGGACGTGCACGACTGCGCTGCCGCGCGGACCGAGACGTATGTCGACGGTGTGCTGGAGCCGGGGATGTGCCTGACCGTCGAGCCGGGGCTGTACTTCCAGGCCGACGATCTGACGGTGCCGGAGGAGTACCGGGGTATCGGTGTGCGGATCGAGGACGACATCCTCGTGACGGAGGACGGCAACAGGAATCTGAGTGCGGCGTTGCCTCGTCGGGCGGACGAGGTTGAGGCGTGGATGGCCTGCGTCAAGGGCTGAGCTTCGGTACCCCGCTCCGTCGCCGCGCCCGCCTCAGGGCGAGGGAGCGGGGGCGCCGCTCGGCGGTGTGCCGCCGCCGCTGCCCGCGCCCGTGTTCTCCGCATCCGGGTCGATGCCCAGGGTGAGGAATCCCTTGTAGCCCCTGGACGCGTCCTTCTTGTGCGCCGGTTCGAGCGTGAGCAGGCCGCCGGCCGCGCCGCTGCCGTCGTAGACCATGTCGTCGTCGAGCTTGGTGTAGCTGCCGCTGTGCTTGCTGTACGGCTCCAGGGCGAAGACCGACCCGGCGACCTCGTCGGGGAAGAACAGCTGGCCGGTGAAGTTGACCTTGCCGCCCTCGTAGGTGCCGTCCTCCTTCTCGCCGCCGGTGTGGACCTTGAGGTGGATGTGGCAGGTGCGCGGGGTGTACCAGCCCGGGATGATCGTCTCGAACTTGACGACTCCGTTGGCGTTGGCGATCTGGTAGCCGCGCAGGTACGTGTGGTCGTCGGCGGTGGAGTCGTCCTCGCTCTCGGCGGGGGCCGAGCCGCCGGGGTTGGCGGTGGTGTAGCCGGAGTAGTAGCCCCAGGCGTCGCAGTGCCAGATCTCCACGGCCGCGCCGGGGACCGGGGTGCAGCCGTCGGTGGCGTCGACGACGGTGAGGCGGAGGGTGAGCGGGACGCCGCTCTTGCCCTCGGTGATGTCCTTGCGGACGAGCGCGCCGTCCAGGTAGTACGGCCCCTCGGTGACGCTCGACATCAACTGCATGCAGGTGCCGGTGCTCGTGGAGGACGTGGCCGTGGCCGTCGTCGTGGTCGTCGTGTCCGCGAAGGCCGACCGGTAGCCGACTGCGGCCAGGCCGCCCGCGACGACCGTGCCGCCCGTGACCGCGAGGGCGCGGCGGCGGGTGATGGAGGTGTTCCTGTGGTTTCCCGTCATGAACGGGGAACTTAGGGAGGCCACCCGTCAGCTGCGTGAGGCCCGGCTGGGAGCCGGCTGTGAATCGACCGGCACCATCCGGACAGCGTCAAAAAACCGCAGGTCAACGGTAGTTGGCGTGTGAGATCATGGCCGACCTTGCCGGTCCGACTCGGGGAACAGGCGCGATCACCATGAAGAACGTCCAGACGGCGCTGACCATGCAGGACGCCATCCTCACCCTGCAGAAGTACTGGAGCGACAACGGCTGCATGATCACGCAGCCGTTGAACACCGAGGTCGGAGCGGGCACGGCCAACCCGGCCACGGCGCTGCGGGTGCTCGGTCCCGAGCCGTGGAGCGTCGCCTACGTCGAGCCGAGTGTGCGGCCGGACGACTCCCGCTACGGCGAGAACCCCAACCGGCTCCAGACCCACACCCAGTTCCAGGTCATCCTCAAGCCCGACCCGGGCAACCCGCAGGAGCTGTACCTGGGCAGCCTGGAGGCGCTCGGTGTCGACCTGGGCGCGCACGACGTGCGGTTCGTCGAGGACAACTGGGCCTCGCCCGCGCTCGGCGCCTGGGGGCTGGGCTGGGAGGTCTGGCTGGACGGCATGGAGATCACCCAGTTCACCTACTTCCAGCAGGTCGGCGGTGTCGCCCTGGACCCGGTGTCGGTGGAGATCACGTACGGCCTGGAACGCATCCTGATGAACCTTCAGGGCGTGGCCCACTTCAAGGACATCGTCTACGCGCCGGGCATCACGTACGGCGAGGTGTTCGGGCAGAACGAGTACGAGATGAGCCGCTACTACCTCGACGACGCCGACCTCGACACCAACCACCGGCTCTTCGAGGCGTACGCGGCCGAGGCCCGGCGCCTGCTCGACCTGGAGCTGCCGGTCCCGGCGTACACGTACGTGCTCAAGTGCAGCCACACCTTCAACGTGCTCGACGCGCGCGGCGCGATCAGCACCACCGAGCGGGCCAAGGCGTTCGCGCTGATGCGCGGCCTGACCCACGAGTCGGCCAAGCTGTGGGAGCGGCGGCGGGCCGCGCTGGAGCATCCGCTCGGGGTGGCGGCCGCCCCGGCCCCGGCCCAGCGGGCCGCGCTGCCCAAGGTGCCCGGCGTCGAGACGCTGCTGTTCGAGATCGGCGTGGAGGAACTGCCGTACGCCGACGTCCCCGCCACCACCGAGGCGGTGCGCGAGTCGGTCACCGCCAAGCTGGCCGCGACCCGGCTGGGGCACGGCGCGATCACCGTGATGGCCACGCCGCGGCGCATCGTGATCACGGTCGACGGCGTGCAGCCGCGTGAGCGGGACACCATGCGGACGGTGCGCGGCCCCAAGGTCGCCGCCGCCTTCAAGGACGGCGCTCCGACGCCTGCCCTGCTGGGCTTCGCCCGCAGTCAGGGGGCCGAGCCGACGGACGTGCGGATCGTCAACGTCAAGGGTGTCGAGTACGTGGCCGTCACCCGGCACGAGGAGGGCCGTCCGGCCGTCGAGGTGCTCAGCGATCTGCTGGCCGAGGTCGTGTCGGGGCTGCGGGCCGGCCGCAACATGCGGTGGAGCGACCCGGGTCTGTCGTTCTCACGGCCCGTGCGCTGGCTGCTCGCGCTGCTGGGCCGTACTCCCCTGCCCGTGGTGGTCTCCTCGCTCGCCGCGGGCGACACGACGCGGGTGCAGCGTCAGGCTCCCTACCCGGTCGTCCGCGTGACCTCGGCCGAGGGCTACCCGCACTTCCTGCACATGCACGGCATCCTGCTCGACCGGGACGCCCGGCGCGGCGCGGTGGTCCGCGGTGTCCTGGAGGCGGCGGCCGAGGTGGGCGGCCGGATCGACGTGGAGGGCCAGGCCGATCTGATCGACGAGATCACCGACATCCTGGAGTTCCCGTACGCCGTGCGGGGGTCGTTCGACGAGCGCTATCTGGAACTGCCCGCGAGCGTCCTGACCACCGTTATGCGCAAGCACCAGCGCTATCTGCCGGTGCTGGACGGCGAGCGGCTGATGCCGCACTTCGTCACCTTCGCCAACGCCCTGTGCGACGACGACGTGGTGCGGGCGGGCAACGAGGCGGTGCTGCGGGCCCGTTACGAGGACGCCGCGTTCTTCTGGCGTGCGGATCTGAAGGTGCCGCCGGCGGAGTTCCGGCGCCGGCTGGACAAGCTGACCTTCGAGGACCGGCTCGGTACGGTCGCCGCCCGCGCCGACCGCATCGCCTCCCTCGCCCTCGACCTGGCCGGACGCGCCGGGCTCACCGAGGAGGCCGTGGACGTCGTCCGGCGCGCCGGTGCGCTGGCGAAGTTCGACCTGGCGTCGCAGATGGTGATCGAGTTCTCCGGCCTGGCCGGGGTGATGGCCGAGGAGTACGCCCGCCGGGCCGGCGAGTCCGCCGAGGTCGCCCGGGCGCTGGCGGAGATGGAGCTGCCGCGCTCCGCCGGCGGTGCCCTGCCGGCCGGGGACGCGGGGGCCGTGCTGTCGCTCGCCGACCGGTTCGACCTGGTGACGGGCATGTTCGTGATCGGGGCCGCGCCGACCGGGAGTTCCGATCCGTACGGGGTGCGCCGGGCCGCGATCGGGCTGCTCAACGTGCTGCGGAGTCTGCCTGCCGTGGCCGGGGTGCGGGTGAGTGAAGGGTTGCGCGCGGCCGCCGTGCGGTATGCCGCACAGGGGGTCGAGGTGCCCGCCGAGCGGGTCGCCGAGGCCGCCGAGCTGATCACCCGGCGCTACGAGCAGCAGCTCACGGACGCCGGGCACGAGCATCGGCTCGTTCAGGCCGTCCTGGTGTGGGCCGACCGGCCCTCCCACGGTGACCGCACCCTGGCCACGCTGGAGCGGCACATCGGCACGGAGGCGTTGGAAGCGCTCGCTGCCGCGTTCCAGCGGGTCATGCGCATCCTTCCCGAGGGCGGCGTGGAGGCGGCGGATCCGTCCCTGCTGACCGCGCCCGCCGAGCTGCGTCTCGCCGAGAGCGCCGACGCCGTACGCCAGGCCCTCCACGGCCGCGAGGAGGACCTCGGCGCGCTGATCGAGGTCTCCGCCCCGCTGGTGGACGCGATCAGCGCCTTCTTCGACGAGGTGCTGGTGATGGACCCCGACCCGGCGGTCCGCGCGGCCCGGCTGGCGCTGCTCAGTCAGGTGGCGGGGCTGGCGCGTACGACGCTGGACTGGGGCGCGCTATAGGACGTCGAAAGCGCGGACGTTCAGGGGGCGGACGTTTCACGTGAAACACCACCCCCGAGCCGATCGGGCATCGGCAGAGGTCAGACCGCCATCAGCGGCGCTGCGTCCTCGCGCCACTTGAGGACCTTGTCGAAGCTCACCACAGCCCCGCCCCGTCCGGGCTTGTTGCCGATGTGGACATGGTCGGCGAGCTGCTCGATGAGACACAGCCCTCTGCCGTTCTCCGCGTCGGAGTGCGCGGGCCGGATCGGCGGGCGGGACCGGCCGGCGGAAGCCGCGGGGAACCCCGGGCCCGCGTCGGCGACCTCGATCCGGCACTTCTCGCCGTCGAGGTACGCCGTGACCCGGTACGCCTCCGAACCGGGACCGCCGCACGCGGTGTCCCCGCCGTGCTCCACGGCGTTCGCGCAGGCCTCACTGAGGGCGACGGAAAGGTCGTAGGAGATATCGGGATCGACGCCCGCGGTCTCCATCGTGCCGATCAGAAGGCGCCTGGCGAGCGGCACGCTCGCAGCTTCGCGCCGCAGATGGAGTGACCACCAGATGCTCATGCTCCAGCCTCCTGGCCGCGGCTCGACATACCGTTACGTATTGCCCTGAGTCCCCGCATGTAAGCGTGAAGTTGACGTGATGCCGCCCATACGGCGGATGCGCCCCTAGCCCTGATCGGTGTATGTGGGGGTGCGAGCGGGGCCAGAGAGTGACGTTCCGGTCGTACGGCATCTTGCGGACCTGCCGCACGAGGCCTGGGTGGCCAGTGCGATGATGAGCCCGCCATGACTGCCCCCCACGCGTGCGCGACGCGCTCCGGACTCACGCTCCGGATCCTGCGGGCCGCGGTGTTCGCCGCGGTCTGTGTCGTGCTGGCCGGGGCAGGTCACGCGCTCGCCTCGTGCGACGGCATTCCGCTGTGGACGCTGGGCGCCGGATTCCTCGGGGTGGTCGCGGTGGCGGCACCGTTCGCCGGGCGCGTGCGCTCGCTGCCGGGGATCACGGCGCTGCTCGCCGCCGGTCAGACGGTGTTGCACACACTGTTCGGACTCGGTCAGCACGGCACGGCCGCCGCGACGTCCTCGGTGCCGGCGGGCGCGAGCGACGCCGCGCTGATCCAGCAGGCCGCGCGGCTCGTGTGCGGCACGACAGCGGCGGCGATCAGCCCGGCACAGGCGCACAAGATCCTCACCGACGCCCGGATTCAACCGCCCACGGGGGCGCACACGCATCTCCCGGCGGACGCCGGGGCGTCGGCCTCGCTGTGGCCGTCCCTGCCGATGCTGCTCGGTCACGTGCTCGCGGCGATCGCCGCCGGCTGGCTGCTGCGCCACGGCGACCTGGCTCTGCTGCGGCTGACCGAACTGTCGGCGCAGGGGGTCGCGGAAGGGGCGCTCGTGCGTTCCCTGCGGGCCGCGCTCGCGCTGGTTCGCGCCCTGCGCGCCGGGCTGCCGGGAGCGCCGGAGGCATGTCGGCGCCCCGTGCACGCCGTGCGGCCCGCGCCTGCGATGCCGCGCACGACCGCACTCCAGCACACGGTGATCCGGCGTGGCCCGCCGACCGCCACGGTTCGCGCATCCGCACTCGCCCTCGCCGCCTGACGCGACGCGACCACCACTCCGCCTTTTCGTACGATCCGGATGATTCGGACGACTCGGAGGAGGGTCGCCGTCGCGCGGCACGCGCGCGTGCGCGTATTCCTCTTCCCCATTCCGACCCGACTCACAGCGGAGTGCTCCTTCCATGAAGGCTTCCCGTATCGCCGCGGCCGGTGCCGCCGCCGGTGTCACCGTTCTCGCCCTGTCCGCCCCCGCCTTCGCGCACGTCACCGTGCAGCCCGAGGGCGCCGCCGCCAAGGGCGGTTACGCGGTCGTCGACTTCAAGGTCCCCAACGAGCGGGACGACGCCTCGACCACCAAGCTGGAGGTAACCTTCCCCACCGACCACCCGCTGGCCTCGGTGATGCCGGAGCCGATGCCCGGCTGGAAGATCGACGTCACCAAGTCCAAGCTGGACAAGCCGCTGGAGATGCACGGCGAGAAGATCTCCGAGGCCGTCACCAAGGTCACCTGGACCGCCGACGGCAAGGGCATCGAGCCCGGCTACTTCGAGAAGTTCCCGGTCTCGATCGGTCAACTGCCCGAGGACACCGACCAGCTGGTCTTCAAGGCCCTCCAGACGTACTCCAACAAGGAGGTCGTCCGCTGGATCGAGGTGCCTCAGGAGGGCCAGGAGGAGCCCGACAACCCGGCCCCGGTGCTGGAGCTGTCCGCCGCCTCCGAGGACGGGCACCACGCCTCCTCGGGCGACGGCGCCTCCGACGCCAAGCCGGCCGAGAAGGCCTCCGCCGACACCGCCGCCGACAGCGCCTCCTCCGACAGCACCGACACCACCGCCCGCGTCCTGGGCGTCGTCGGCATCGTGGTCGGCGCGGCGGGCGTCGCCTACGGCGTGCTGGCCGGGCGTCGGCGCACCAACGCCTGAGGCCGCTTCCGCTGCACGGCGCGCGCCGGGTTCCCGCCCTCGGGCGGGGAACCCGGTGCGCGCCGGATCACCGACATCTGGGACATTTTTCTATGCGCACCAAGACCTTCGCCGCGGCCGCTCTGCTCGCCGCGGCCTCCCTGACTCTCACCGCCTGCGGCAGCGGCAACGACAGCGACAAGCCTGTCGCCGTCGTGTCGGAGCAGGCCGGTACCGAGAAGGCCGCCACCGTCCTCGACAAGCCGTTCGAGAAGCCGGACCTGGTCCTCACCGACACGCAGGGCAAGAAGTACGACCTCCGCAAGGAGACCGAGGGCAAGCCCACGCTGATCTACTTCGGCTACACCCACTGCCCCGACGTGTGCCCGTCGACGATGAGCAACATCGCCGTGGCCAAGAAGCAGCTGCCCAAGGCCGAGCAGGACGAACTGCGCGTCGTGTTCGTCACCACCGACCCGGACCGCGACAAGCCCGCCGAGCTCGGCAAGTGGCTCAAGGGAATCGACCCGCAGTTCATCGGCCTCACCGGCGACTTCCCGACCATCCAGGCCGGCGCGCGCACCCTCGGCATCTCCATCGATCCGCCGCGCAAGGACAAGAACGGCAAGATCATCTCCGAGCACGGCACCCAGGTCATCGCCTTCTCCCCGAAGACCGACGGCGGCTACGTGCTCTACGGCGAGGACGCCACCGTCGACGACTACACCAAGGACCTCCCCAAGATCGCCAAGGGGGAGAACCCGTGAGGCGGCGACTCGGCCCGGCGGCCCTCGTCATAGCCGGAGCACTGGCCCTGGCGGGCTGCGGCGGCTCGGACTCGGAATCCGGGGACTCCGGTTCCGGGAGCGGCAAGGCGGAACTCTCCGTGGGCTCCGCGTACATGCCTCAGCCCGTCTCCGACGAGATGGCGGCCGGCTTCTTCACCATCACCAACAAGGGCGGTTCCGCCGACGAACTGACCTCGGTCACCAGCGACGTCGCCGGGCAGGTCACCGTGCACGAGACCGTCGGTTCAGCCATGCAGGAGGTCAAGGGCCTGAAGGTCCCCGCCCACGGCGAACTCGTGCTGAAGAGCGGCGGCAACCACCTGATGTTCGAGCAGCTGAAGCGCCAGCCGAAGGAAGGTCAGACGGTCTCCGTCGAGCTCCACTTCGCCCACTCCGGCCCGGTCGAGGTCGAGATGCCGGTGAAGGCGGCGACCTACCGCCCGAAGACCGGACACTGAGGGAGGGACCACTGTGACTCAGACCATCGCCCCCCGAGTCCGGACCGTGGTGCTGCTGCTCCTGGCCGCGGCCTGTGCACTCCTCGCCGGCGCCGCTCCGGCCTCCGCACACGCCGCGGTGACCGGCAGCGACCCCGCGCAGGGGGCGGTGGTCGACAAGGCCCCGGCCCGGATCTCGCTCACCTTCTCCGAGCAGGTCGCGATGTCCGACGACTCGCTGCGCGTGCTCGACCCCGAGGGCAAGCGCGTCGACGCGGGCGAGCCGTCCAACGTCAGCGGCACGACGTACGCCGTGCGGCTCCACTCCGGCCTGCCCGACGGCACCTACACGGTCGCCTACCAGGTGGTGTCCGCGGACAGCCACCCCGTCGCCGGTGCCTACACCTTCTCCATCGGCGCCCCGTCCAAGACATCCGTGACGGTCTCCGATCAGGCGACCGACGACGGCGTGGTCGGCTGGCTGTACGGCTTCGGACGGTACGTCTCCTACGCCGGGTTCATCGTGATGG
This sequence comes from Streptomyces azureus, assembly GCF_001270025.1. Lineage (NCBI taxonomy): Bacteria > Bacillati > Actinomycetota > Actinomycetes > Kitasatosporales > Streptomycetaceae > Streptomyces > Streptomyces azureus. The sequence continues at coordinate 16,666 of NZ_DF968198.1, forward strand.
CCGGCGGCGCCGCCTTCGTACTCGCCTGCTGGCCGCGCGGCTCCGGAGTGCGGCCCGTGCAGCGGTTCGTCGTCTCCGGGTGGCTCACGCTCACCGCCGCGACCCTCGCCCTGCTGCTCCTGCGCGGCTCCTTCACCGGCTCCGGGAAGGTCGCCGACATCTTCGACCTGTCCCTGCTCGGGCAGGTGCTCCAGACCAAGACCGGCGCGGCCCTGGTGTCCCGGCTGCTGCTGCTCGCCGCGGCGGCGCTGTTCATCGCCGTGCTGTTCGGTGCTTACGACAAGCGCGAGGACCCCCAGGAGAAGCGGGACCTGACCTTCGGACTCGCCATCGGCGGCGTCGTCGTGGCGGCCGGGCTCGCCGCGAGCTGGGCGATGTCCGAGCACGCCTCGGTCGGACTCCAGGCGGGCATCGCCATGCCGGTCGATGTCGTCCATCTGCTCGCCGTCGCCGCGTGGCTCGGCGGGCTGGGCGCGCTGCTGGTCGCCCTGTACCGGGCACCCGCCGACGCGCCCGTCGACGCGTCGGCCGTACGCCGCTTCTCCCGCGTCGCCTTCGGCAGCGTCCTCGCACTGATCGCCACCGGCACGTACCAGTCCTGGCGCCAGCTCGGCTCCTGGTCGGCCTTCACCGACACCCGCTACGGACAGCTGCTCCTCGCCAAGATCGCCCTGGTGGCCGTCCTGGTCGGCGTCGCGTGGATCTCACGCCGGTGGACGGGACGGCTGGCCGAGACGGTGCCGGCCTGCGCGGAGCGGGAGAAGGCGCGCGTCGGAGCAGGGGCTGACGCCTCCGGTGACGCGGAACCCGACATGACCGGCGATGACCGGACCGACACGGGCACCGAGGCCGACACCGACGCCGGCGAGCAGCCCGATCCCGGGCCCGCCGACACCGAGCGGGCCGCGCAGCTCGCCCGGCAGCGGGCCGCCCGGGACGCCGCCCGGCAGAAGCGGCTGCGGGACGCCGACCCGAACCGCTTCGGCCTGCGCCGCTCCGTGCTGGCCGAGGCCGGCATCGCGGTCGTCCTGCTCGCCGTCACCACCGTCCTCACGCAGACCGAGCCGGGACGCACGGAGCAGGACGCCAAGGCCGCCACCTCGTCCTCCGCGTCCACCTCACCCGACACGGGCGCGTCCGGGGCCCTGACCCTGAACATGCCCTTCGACACCGGCGGCGAGAACGGCAAGGGCATCGTCACCGTCGACCTCGACCCCGCACGCGTGGGCGGCAACGAGATGCACATCTACGTCGAGCGGCCCGACGGCCGGGCCTTCGACATCCCCGAGGTCAAGGTCGACTTCACCCTGAAAGCCAAGGACATCGGGCCGCTGCCCGTCGTCCCGGACCACATCGCAACCGGACACTGGTCGGCGAACGGAGTGCAGATCCCCATGGCCGGCGACTGGAAGGTCGACGTGACCGTGCGGACCTCCGACATCGACGAGGTGACCGTCTCCAAGAACGCGCAGATCGGCTGAACCACCATGGCTGACCAGTCCATTCCGGAAGCCCGCACTCCCCGCACCGCCCCGGCGCAGACCGAGGCGGTCCCGGCCGACGAGGGCATCTCACGGCGACATCTGCTCGGCACCGCCGGTGCCACCGGGCTCGTGCTCGGCACGGCAGGCGCGGCCGTCGGATACGCCGCCGCACCCAGCGAGGCCGCCGCTCCCCTCACCTCGCTCGGCACCGACCGGGCGATGTTTCACGGGAAACATCAGCCCGGCATCACCGACGGCCTCCAGGCCCGCGGTCACCTCGTCGCCTTCGACCTGACGGCGGGCGCCGGCCGCAAGGAAGCCGCCGCCCTGCTGCGCCGCTGGTCGGAGACGGCCCGGCGGCTGATGGCGGGCGAGCCAAGCCCGCACGAGGACACCGACGTGGCCCGCGACGCCGGCCCCTCGTCGCTGACCATCACGTTCGGCTTCGGCCACAGCTTCTTCGGCAGAACCGGCCTGGAGAAGCAGCGGCCGACCGCCCTGGACCCGCTGCCCGAGTTCTCCTCCGACCACATCGACAAGAAGCGCAGCAACGGCGACCTGTGGGTGCAGATCGGCGCCAACGACGCCCTCGTGGCCTTCCACGCCCTGCGCGCGATCCAGAAGGACGCGGGCTCGGCGGCCCGGGTCCGCTGGCAGATGAACGGCTTCAACCGCTCGCCGGGCGCCACCGCCCACCCCATGACGGCCCGCAACCTGATGGGCCAGATCGACGGCACCCGCAATCCGAAGCCGAGCGAGGCCGACTTCGAGCAGCGGATCTTCGTGCCGGAGAAGGGCGAACCGGCCTGGATGGCGAACGGCTCCTACGCCGTCGTACGCCGGATCCGCATGCTCCTCGACGACTGGGAGAAGCTCTCCGTCAAGGCGCAGGAAGACGTGATCGGCCGCCGCAAGTCCGACGGGGCGGCGCTGTCCGGCGGCACCGAGACGACCGCGATGGACCTGGAGAAGACGGACGCCAAGGGCAACCTCGTCGTCCCGATCAACGCCCACGCCCGGATCACGCGGCCCGACCAGAACGGCGGCGCCGCGATGCTCCGCCGCCCGTTCTCCTTCCACGACGGCATCGACCCCGACGGGGTCCCCGACGCGGGTCTGCTCTTCATCTGCTGGCAGGCCGATCCGCTGCGCGGCTTCGTGCCGGTGCAGCGCAAGCTCGACCGCGGCGACGCCCTGTCGCAGTTCATCCGGCACGAGTCGAGCGGGCTGTTCGCGGTGCCCGGTGGGGCCGCCGAGGGCGAGTACGTGGGACAGAAGTTGCTGGAGGGGTGACGGTTGGGCTCTGTGCGGGTTGTGGGGGATAGCGCTTCCGCGAGCCCATTAGGGTGAGGTCATGCCAGCGAGCTATGCGTATCTCGGCCCCGAGGGCACCTTCACCGAAGTCGCCCTGCGCACGCTTCCCGAGGCCGCCACCCGGGAGCTCATCCCGTACGTGTCCGTCCAGTCCGCGCTCGACGCGGTACGAACCGGCGAGGCCGAGGCCGCGTTCGTGCCGATCGAGAACTCCGTCGAGGGCGGCATCACCACCACCCTCGACGAGCTGGTCGCCGGCGCGCCGCTGATGATCTACCGCGAGGTGCTGCTGTCGATCACCTTCGCGCTGCTGGTCCGCCCGGGCACGAAGCTGTCGGACATCAAGACGGTCTCCGCCCATCCGGCCGCCCAGCCGCAGGTGCGCAACTGGCTCAAGAAGAACCTCCCGGACGCCCACTGGGAGTCGGCCGCCTCGAACGCGGACGCCGCCCGGCTGGTCCAGGAGGGCCAGTACGACGCCGCCTTCGCCGGCGAGTTCGCGGCCGCCCGCTACGGCCTCGAAGCCCTGGAGACCGAGATCCACGACGCGGAGAACGCCCAGACGCGGTTCGTGCTGGTGGGCCGGCCCGCCCGGCCCGCCGCGCCGACCGGCGCGGACAAGACCTCCGTCGTGCTGTGGCAGCGCGACGACCACCCCGGCGGCCTGCGCGACCTGCTGGGCGAGTTCGCCACCCGCGGCATCAACCTGATGCTGCTCCAGTCCCGGCCCACCGGCGCGGGCATCGGCAACTACTGCTTCTGCGTCGACGCCGAGGGCCATATCTCCGACCGCCGGGTGGCCGAGGCCCTGATGGGCCTCAAGCGGATCTGCCTCCAGGTGCGCTACCTCGGTTCCTACCCGCGCGCGGACATGCAGCCGGTGGAAGTCCAGCCGCCGCGGCTGGGTACGTCGGACGACGAGTTCGTGGCGGCGGCGGACTGGGTGGCGCGGTGCCAGGACGGCCGGTTCTAGAACCGGTTCCCGGCGGGCTTCAGGCTGGTCGTACCTGGTGATTGTCGTTATCCACAGAAGTTATCCACAGGTCCGCTTCTCGACCTGGGGACAAGTCGACAACGAAGCATGAGTCCGTCGACAAATCGCCCTACAGGCCCCTGATGTGTCCATCGGCGGGCAGGTCACCCTTCGTCCACCGTTTTCCCTTGCGTAACTCTTTGGAGTGACCTATTTCCACTCGAAAGTGAGGGTAGAGCAGGTTTGTATCGGGAATTCTTCGGCGCGGACGGGCCTTCCGGAGTGATCAATTCCGGAGTCCACAGATCTTCCACACAGCCTGTGGATAACTCTTCGGCGAGTGTGAACCCCTGTGGACAACCGAGCCCCAAGTCCCCCTCCCCGCAAGGGATTCGAGTCAATACAGCGCCCTGCGGATGCCTCGTTCCGGGGAGAGGTGGTCGGTTTATTGACACTCCGCGCAATTCCCCCATAACGGTACGTAAGCCACAGCCGCAATAGTGAGTCGTGGGCGGTCATCCCACACCGGTAGCCTTGAGCACGTGATTGACCTTCGCCTGCTCCGTGAGGACCCCGACCGTGTGCGCGCGTCGCAGCGCGCCCGTGGAGAGGACGTCGCGCTCGTCGACTCCCTCCTGTCCGCCGACGAGCGGCGCAGGTCGTCCGGCGTCCGCTTCGACGAGCTGCGCGCCGAGCAGAAGGCGCTCGGCAAGCTCATCCCCAAGGCCTCCGGAGACGAGAAGGCCGAGCTGCTGAAGAAGGCGGGCCAGCTCGCCGCCGACGTCAAGGCCGCCGACGCGGACCGCGACGGGGCCGCCACCGAGACCCAGGAGCTGCTCCTCAGGCTCGGCAATCTCGTCCACCCGGACGTGCCCGTGGGCGGCGAGGAGGACTTCGTCACGCTGGAGACGCACGGCACGATCCGCGACTTCGCCGCCGAGGGCTTCGAGCCCAAGGACCACCTGGCACTCGGCCAGATCCTCGGCGCGATCGACGTCGAGCGGGGTGCCAAGGTCTCCGGTTCGCGCTTCTACTTCCTGACGGGCGTGGGCGCCCTGCTGGAGCTCGCCCTGGTGAACGCGGCGATGGCCCAGGCCACCGCGGCCGGATTCACGCCGATGCTGACCCCGGCCCTGGTCCGCCCCCAGTCCATGGCGGGCACGGGCTTCCTCGGCCAGGCCGCCCAGGACGTCTACCACCTCGCCGACGACGACCTCTACCTGGTCGGCACGTCCGAGGTGCCGCTCGCGGCGTACCACATGGACGAAATCCTCGACGCCGAGAAGCTGCCTCTGCGCTACGCGGGCTTCTCGCCCTGCTTCCGCCGCGAGGCCGGCTCGCACGGCAAGGACACCCGGGGCATCTTCCGCGTGCACCAGTTCGACAAGGTCGAGATGTTCTCCTACGTCGCTCCGGAGGACTCGCAGGCCGAGCACCAGCGGCTGCTGGAGTGGGAGAAGCAGTGGCTGACCTCGCTGGAGCTGCCGTACCGCGTGATCGACGTGGCGAGCGCCGACCTGGGCGCCTCGGCGTCCCGCAAGTTCGACTGCGAGGCGTGGATCCCGACCCAGGGCAAGTACCGCGAGCTGACCTCGACCTCGGACTGCACCGAGTTCCAGTCCCGCCGCCTGTCGATCCGCGTCCGTGAGGGCAAGCAGGTCCGCCCGCTGGCCACGCTCAACGGCACGCTGTGCGCCGTGCCGCGCACGATCGTGGCGATCCTGGAGAACCACCAGCAGGCCGACGGTTCGGTGCGGGTGCCCGAGGTGCTGCGTCCGTACCTGGGCGGCCGGGAGGTCCTGGAGCCGGTGGCCAAGTGACCACCGCCGGTTTCCCGTACCAGCTCATCGCGACCGACCTCGACGGGACGCTGCTGCGTTCCGACGAGTCGGTGTCGTCCCGCACCCGTGACGCGCTCGCCGCGGCCACCGCGGCGGGCGCCGCGCACATCGTCGTCACCGGCCGCGCGGCCCCGTGGACCCGGCACATCCTCGACGACCTCGGCTACCAGGGGCTGGCCGTCTGCGGCCAGGGCGCGCAGGTGTACGACGCCGGCGCCCACCGGCTGCTGACGTCGGTGACGCTGGACCGGCAGCTGGCCGGGGTGGCGCTGGCCAAGATCGAGGCGGAGGTCGGCCCGCTGTATCTGGCGGCGAGCCGCGACGGCCTGGACGGCGAGGTGCTGGTGGGCCCCGGCTACGCGGTCCACGGCAACCTGCCCGCGACGCCGTTCACGGACGCGTCGGACGTGTGGGCTGCCCCCCTGAACAAGCTGTACATCCAGCACCCCACGCTGTCGGACGACGAGCTGTGCGAGGTGGCCACGCGCACCGCCGGCGGTTTCGTCACCGTCGTCATGGCGGGCAAGGGCATCGTCGAACTCCTGCCCCTGGGCCTGTCCAAGGCGACCGGCCTGTCCCTGGCGGCCCGTCGGCTCAAGGTGAAGGCGGCCGACACGATCGCCTTCGGCGACATGCCCAACGACATACCGATGTTCGCCTGGGCCTCCTACGGTGTCGCGATGGCGGACGCCCACGAGGAGCTGAAGGCGGTGGCCGACGAAGTGACGTCCTCGAACGAGGAGGACGGGATCGCGGTGGTGCTGGAGCGGTTGCTGGGCTGAACCTCGGGCCTGTCGCTCAGTGCCCGGCGGTGCTCGGCGGAGGATGCACGGATCGAACGTGCGCGGGCTTCCAGCCCGACCATGACTCGCTTTTGATCGAACACAGCGCGAGCCAGTGCCTTACCACTCGGCCAATCCTCCGGGTGGGCGGCCCACGCGAGTGCGATTCGCGTGCTCGAAGCGGCCGCCCCGGACAGCTCCCCTTACGGGGCGGGTTCTACGGAGAGGTAGCGACTACTCCGGAGCCCGCCGCGGGCTGCCCTGAAGGGAGCTGGACGTACTGCCGTGCATGGACATCGTCCGGCTCCTCTCCCAGAAGTGGCGCCGGACTTCTCGCCCGGCAGGGACGACAACTACTCTGCCCCGCCGGACGAATTGGGCGCCACTGAATAAATCGGCGGCCGGACCGGCTAGCGCCGGCGCCACCTGCGCCTGCGGGCCTTGCTGAAGAACCAGCCCGCAGGTGGCTCGTCGGAGCGCCAGGGCTGTGGCTCGGGCTCCTCGCGGCGCCAGCGCTCGGCGAGCATCCGGGCGCGGGCGGACGGCTCGGAGGTTTCGGCGGAGCGTATGAAGTCCTCGTCCAGGACGACGCCGTCGAGGTCGTCCCGGGCGTCGTCCCCGGATCCGGACACGTCCCCGGACCCGGACGCAGACTGCCTGTGGTCGTCGTACTGAGCCCTCTCGCCCGCCATCCCCGTCCCCTCCCAGCCGTCCAACTCCCGTGCTTTCACTACACCCTGTTTGCCCAGTGTGCCCTGACAGAGGTGAAGCCCCCGTCAAGGCCGGGGCACGTCACTCCTCGCCGGCGAGTGTCAGCGAACGCAGCTTCTGACCGGCGTACCAGGTGGCCAGAGCCGTGACGGCCACCAACAGGACCATCGCCGTGGTGAGGCCGACGTCCGAGGTCACCATGTCGGCGCCGGACACCTTCTGGGCCACGGCCAGCGCCCACTGCTGGACGCTCAGCGTGCGCGCGCCCGGCACCAGGGAGCCGAACAGGGCCTCCCAGACCAGCGCGTAGACGAGCCCGAACACCACCGCGTGCCGGGAGACCGTGCCGAGCAGCAGGAACAGGGCCGCGTAGGCGATGGACGCGACGAGTGCCGCCACCGTGTAGGCCACGGCGATCTGCTGGCCGTTGCCGTTCAGGATGAAGCCCGCGATGAGCGTCGGCACCGCGGAGAACACCATCGTCACGGCGATCGCGACGATCAGCTTGGTGAAGATGATCGTCGGCCGTTTGATCGGCTTGGACAGCAGGTACACCACCGAGCCGTCGTCGATCTCCGGCCCGATCGCGCCGGTCCCGGCGATGACGCCGATGATCGGCACCATCGTGGCGAGGGCGAGGCCGCCGAGCAGATTCGCCGCCGTCTGGTCGTCCGCCCCGGCGAGGAAGCGCACCACCACCGAGATGGCGATGAGCAGCAGCGGCAGGGCTCCGAGGATGAGGGCCCGGCGCCGGCCGAGCAGGGCCCGGTAGGTGAGCCGGGCGACTGTGGGGTCGTACATCAGGGCCTCCTACGCCGCGACGAGGTACGAGAAGACGGACTCGAGGGACTCGTCGGACGGCGAGACCGTGAGCAGCCGGATGCCGTGGTCCCTGGCCACCCGCGGCAGCAGAGCCGTGAAGCGGCCGAAGTCGACGGCCTGGATGCGCAGCGCGCCCTCGGCGAGGTCGACCTCGATGCCGGACGTCGACGGGTCGGCGATCAGCGCGGCCGCGAGGGCGCGGTCGTCGCTGGAACGCACCAGGTAGCGGTGCGGCCGGTCGGTCATCAGGCGTCGGATCTTGCGGAAGTCGCCGCTGGCGGCGTGCCGGCCGGCGACGACGACCTCGATGTGCCAGGCGAGTTGCTCGACCTCTTCGAGGATGTGGGACGAGAACAGCACCGTGCGGCCCTCGTCGCCCATGCGCCGCAGCAGGTCCATGAGCTGCATGCGCTGGCGCGGGTCCATGCCGTTGAAGGGCTCGTCCAGCAGGAGCAGGGACGGGTCGTGGACCAGGGCGGAGGCCATCTTCACGCGCTGGCGCATGCCCTTGGAGTACGTCTGGATCTTACGGTCCTGCGCGTACTCCATCTCGACCGTGGCGAGCGCCTTCTGGGCCGCCTTGGCGCCCAGGCCGTGCAGCTCGGCGTTGGCGAGGACGAACTCCTGCCCGGTGAGGAAGTCGTACATCGCCTCCCGTTCGGGGACGACGCCGATGTGCTGGTAGATCTGCTCGTTGCGCCACACCGGCCGGCCGTCGAGGGTGACCGTGCCGGTGGAGGGGGCCAGGAAGCCGCCCATCATGTTGATGAGGGTGGACTTTCCGGCACCGTTGGGGCCGAGCAGGCCGGTGACGCCGGGGCCGACGGTCATGGTGATGTCATTGACGGCGACCACGTTGCCGAACCAGCGGGAGACGTGGTCGATGGAGAGCGTGGTCACAGTCCCACCTTCTTGTAGCGGCGCATCAGGAGGCCGTAGCTCGCCGCGATCAGGCCCAGGGCGAGGAGGACGTAGACGACGCCCTCCGCGTTGCTCGGGCCCACCCCGCCGGGGAAGGCGGAGGTCGCGCCCAGGAACGCGGACTGCACGCCGTCGATGAGCGTGATCGGCGAGAACAGCCCGATCCACGGCACGGCGTCGCTGCTGCCCTGGGCGTCGGCGATGGCCTGGAGGGTGGAGACCGCGCCGTAGGTGATGGTCAGCACGGCGATCACGGCCGCGATGCCGAAGCCGCGGCGCGGGGTGAAGGACGCGATGACCAGGCCGATGCCGGCGAACAGCAGTGAGAGCAGTGCCACGGAGACCAGTCCTTGTGCGAATCCCTTGGTCTGGTCGGCGAAGTCGAGCTTGGCCAGCAGCGCGCCCACGTAGAGCACGAGCAGGGGACCGGCGGTGAGGATGAACAGCGCCGAGGCCAGCGCCGCGAACTTGGCGCGGACGTAGTCGGCGGTCTCGATCGGCCGCGAGAAGTACAGCGGCACGGTCTTGAAGCGCAGGTCGCGCGAGACGGACTGGGGCGCCTGCGAGGCGACGTACAGGCTGATGACCGCCTGCATGACGATCGCGTAGCGCGTGTAGTCCACGGGCAGGGCGTTGGCCTTGGTGGCGACCGCGACGGCGACCATGATGGCCGCGGGCACGCACATCACCACGAACAGCAGCATCGGCAGCACTTTGGACTTGACCGAGCGGCCGAGGCCGTAGGAGCCGCGCAGGGACTGCGAGTACAGGGAGCGGCGGGCGTAGGCGCGGCCCAGCCGGGGGCCGTCGTAGCTGCGGTAGCCGATGTTGTGGATGCGGGTCTGGTCACCCGGTGCCGGGGCGGGTGTCCCCGTGGAGTGCTCAACCGCCATGGCCGACCGCCTCCTTCCGCTGCTCGTGCTGGTCGCTGGTCGTGAAGACCTCGGAGATGTGGTGCCGGCGCTGCTCCATGCGCACCAGGCCGAGTCCGAGGTCCGCGATCACGTCCCGGACCAGGTCGTACGTCTCCTCGCCCTGGGCGGTGAGCAGCAGGATGTGTCCGGCGCCCGGCAGGCCGCTGCCGTCCTCGACGCTCACCCCGCGCGCGTGCAGCGCTTCGCGCATCGCGCGGGTGCCGTCCGGGTGCTCGTCGGTGTCGGTGACCTCGATCGCGAGGGTTGTCGTGGTCTGGGTGAAGTCCGTGGTGGAGCTGGAGCGCAGGAGCTTGCCGCCGTCGATGACGACGACGTGGTCGCAGGTGCGTTCCAGTTCGCCCAGCAGGTGCGAGGTGACCAGGACCGAGATGCCGAAGTCGGTGTGGATCCGGCGGATCAGGCCGAGCATCTCGTCGCGGCCGACCGGGTCGAGGCCGTTGGTCGGCTCGTCGAGGAAGACCAGCTGCGGGTCGTGGACGAGGGCCTGGGCGAGCTTCACGCGCTGCTTCATACCGGTCGAGTAGCCGCCGATGGGGCGGTAGCGCTCCTCGTACAGGCCGACGTGGCGCAGAGTGTCGGCGGTGCGCTCGCGCGCGGCGGTGGGCGGCAGGCCGGACATGCGCGCCATGTGGACGACGAACTCGGTGGCCGATACGTCCGGTGGCAGACAGTCGTGCTCGGGCATGTAGCCGACCCGCTCGCGGATGTCGGCGCCCTTGGTGGCGACGTCGAGGCCGAGCACTTCGGCGCGGCCCTCGGTGGCGGGGGACAGACCCAGCAGGATCTTGATCAGTGTGGACTTGCCGGCTCCGTTGGCTCCGACGAGCCCGGTCACACCGGGCCCGACGTCCACGGAGAGCCGGTCAAGCGCGGTCACCCTGGGGAACCGCTTGCTCAGGCTTTCGGTCGCGATCACAGTCACGCTTCGACGGTAGGGGCCGCGATCGTGGCGGTCGTCACTCCGCAGAGCTGTCTTAAGGTCAGCCTGGAGTAGTACGGGCCCTTAGGGGACCTGGTTCTTGGGAGTTACCACGGCCGGGAGCGCGCTGGGGACGACGCCGGGAGGACTCCGGTGACCACGCCGAGGCACCCTATTGACGACAACTCTAACAACTGCCAGATTCGCCGGATGACGTTGCTCACGGGCGCGCGGGAGCGCTGGGTGCGGACCGGCGAAGTCGAGCTGTGCGTGGCCGAGCTGGGTGATCCGGAGCGGCCGACGGTCGTCCTGGTGCACGGCTACCCCGACAGCAAAGAGGTGTGGTCCGAGGTCGCCGCGCGTCTCGCCGGGCGCTTCCACGTGGTGGCGTACGACGTCCGCGGACACGGGCGATCTGCGGCACCGCGGCCGCTGCGGGGCGGGTTCACGCTGGAGAAGCTGACGGACGACTTCCTGGCCGTCGCGGACGCGGTCAGCCCGGACCGGCCGGTGCATCTGGTCGGGCACGACTGGGGCTCGGTGCAGGCCTGGGAATTCACCACCGTCCGGCGCACCGAGGGCCGCATCGCCTCCTTCACCTCCATGTCCGGGCCGTCCCTGGACCACTTCGGCCACTGGATCAACAACCGTGTGAAGCGGCCCACCCCGCGCCGGGTCGGCCAGCTCCTCGGGCAGGGCGCCAGGTCCTGGTACGTGTACCTGCTACAGACGCCCGTGCTGCCCGAGCTGGCCTGGCGCGGCCCGCTCGGCAAGCGCTGGCCCCGGGTGCTGGAGCGCGTCGAGAAGGTGCCCCGGGGTGACTACCCGACCTCGTCCCTGCCGTCGGACGCGGCACACGGGGCCTGGCTGTACCGGGACAATGTACGGCCCCGGCTGCGCAGGCCGCGCACGGACGCGTACGCCCACGCGCCCGTGCAGATCGTGACGCCCCTGGAGGACCGGTTCCTGTCGGAGCGGCTCCACGACGGACTGGAGCAGTGGGTTCCGCAGCTGACCCGCAGGACCGTTCAGGCGGGGCACTGGCTCCCACGGACCCGTCCGGATCAGCTGGCTTCATGGATCGAGGAGTTCGTGACATCCAGCGAGAGCGGCCGGTCCCCGGTGGTGGCGAGCGGCAGGCACGCCGAGCGGTTCGGCGGGCAGCTCGTGCTGGTCACAGGGGCGGGCAGTGGCATCGGGCGGGCGACGGCGCTGGCGTTCGCCGGGGCCGGCGCGCGCGTGGTGGCCGTCGACCGGAACGCGGAGGCGGCGGCCCGCACCGCCGAGTCGTCCCGCCTGGCGGGCGCTCCCGAGGCCTGGGCGGAGACGGTCGACGTCTCCGACGAGCAGGCCATGGAGAAACTCGCCGAGAAGGTCACCACCCAGTACGGGATGGTGGACGTCCTGGTGAACAACGCCGGGATCGGACTGTCCGGTTCCTTCTTCGACACCACGCCGGAGGACTGGAAGAAGGTCCTCGACGTCAACCTGTGGGGTGTGATTCACGGCTGCCGGCTCTTCGGCCGACGGATGGCCGAGCGCGGGCAGGGCGGCCACATCGTGAACGTGGCCTCGGCGGCGGCGTACCAGCCGTCCCGGGCGCTGCCCGCGTACAGCACATCCAAGGCGGCCGTGCTGATGCTCAGTGAGTGTCTGCGTGCGGAACTCGCCGGGCAGGGGATCGGTGTGACGGCGGTCTGCCCCGGCTTCGTCAACACCGCCATCACGTCCACAGCGCACTTCGCCGGGGTCGACGCCGACGAGGAGAAACGGCTCCAGCAGCGCGCCGCCCGCCTGTACGGGCTGCGGAACTACCCGCCGGAGAAGGTCGCCGCCGCGATCCTGCGGGCGGTGGAACGCAATGACGCGGTGGTCCCGGTCACGCCGGAGGCGCGGGGCGCGCGCTGGCTGTCGCGGTTGGCGCCGGGGGTACTGCGAGGGATCGCGCGAGTGAAGCCGCCGATGTGACCCCAAGGCACTTGATAGGAAGGCCAGTTGTCCACAGAATCGCCAATTCCGCTGTGGATAACACCACTTGGCTGTGGATCAAACCTCCAGAGGGAAACTCGATCGCGTGATTCAGGTCTCTTCGGCCAGGGCCGCAGCTCGAGGTCGACCTCGAGCTGCCGACGGCGGCCCCGTCCGCGTACCTCTACCACGGCACCGTCGCCCGCGACCTGGACCCGATCCGGGCCGAGGGGCTCACGCCGATGAACCGACATGCCGTGCATCTCTCACCCGACCGGGAGGCGGCGACCCACGTCGGCGCCTGCCGTGGCAGGCCTGTCGTGCTGACCGTGGTCGCGGCCGCCACGCACTGTGACGGCCATGTCTTCCATGTGAGTCGCGAACGGTGTGTGCCTGACCCAGGCTGTACTATCTGCGCCTTCCCGGGCCTCGCTGAGGTGCTGTGCGGGACGAGCCGCTCACGGTGACTGTTTCACGTGAAACACGGGTCACCCGCAGCGCTCCCTTAGGCTCGATGCCATGAGTCTGCGTCTGAGCACCGTGATCCTCCCCTACCGCCGCTGGCAGGAAGGCGGCCGTACGTCCTGGACACGCGCCGAACAGCTCGGCTTCCACACGGCGTACACCTACGATCACCTGTCCTGGCGCAGCTTCCGGGACGGCCCCTGGTTCGGCGCCGTACCGACCCTCACCGCCGCCGCGACCGTCACCGACCGGCTGCGGCTGGGCACCCTGGTGACCTCGCCGAACTTCCGGCACCCGGTGACCCTCGCCAAGGAGCTGATCTCCCTCGACGACATCTCCGGCGGGCGGGTCACTCTCGGCATAGGAGCGGGCGGCTCCGGCTTCGACGCCACCGCGCTCGGCCAGGAGCCGTGGACCCCGCGCGAGCGTGCCGATCGTTTCGCCGAGTTCGTTCCGCTGCTCGACCGGCTGCTCAGTGAGGACGCGGTGTCGTACGAGGGCGACTTCTACTCGGCCCACGAGGCACGGAACATCCCCGGCTGTGTGCAGCGCCCCAGGCTGCCGTTCGCGGTGGCCGCGACCGGCCCGCGCGGGATGCGGCTCGCCGCCCGGTACGGGCAGGCGTGGGTGACCACCGGCGACCCCAAGCTGTACGAGAACGGCACTCCTGAACAGTCGATTCAGGCCATTCGCGGCCAGGCGGAGAAGCTCGCCGACACCTGTGCCGAGATCGACCGGGACATGACCGACCTCGACAGGGTCCTGCTCACCGGATTCACCCCGGACCGCGTCGGCCCGCTCCAGTCCCTGGACGCCTTCGTCGACTTCGCCGGCCGGCACATGGAACTGGGCTTCACGGAGATCGTGATCCACTGGCCCATCCCCGACTCGCCCTTCGCGGCGGACGAGAAGGCGTTCGAGCAGATCGCCATGGAGGCGTCGGCGCAGTTGCGCTGAGAGACCTCGGGCGGCTCCGGTGGAGTTACGCTGAGACGTCAGGCTGCTCCGGCGCGGCTGCGCTGAGGCGTCCTGCGGGAGGCGAACGGGAAGCTCCTGGTGAGGGCGGTATCCACTCACCTGTGCGGACTCCCGCACGCCCGTGCAGGCATATGCGGGACAATGGCCGGGTGACCTCAGCGACCCGACAGCCCGAGACCGCGGCCGATACCCTCCCTCCGCGGCTGATCGCCACCGACCTCGACGGCACCCTGCTGCGCGACGACAAGTCGGTGTCCCCGCGCACGGTGGCCGCGCTGGCCGCCGCCGAAGAGGCGGGTATCGAGGTCTTCTTCGTCACGGGCCGCCCGGCCCGCTGGATGGACGTCGTGAGCGACCACGTGCACGGCCACGGCCTGGCGATCTGCGGCAACGGCGCCGCCGTGGTCGACCTGCACGGCGGCCCCGGCTCCCACCGATTCGTGAAGGTGAGGGAGCTGGAGCGGGCGAACGCGCTGGACGCCGTACGCCTGCTGCGTGATGCGGCTCCGGGCACGGTGTACGCGGTGGAGCAGACGTACGGCTTCTACCAGGAGCCGGCCTACCCGAAGCTGCACATGGAGATCCCCGACAGCCTCGCCCCGGCGGAGGAGCTGCTGTCGCCGGGTCACCGCGCGGCCGCGGAGCCGGTGTTGAAGATCCTGGCCTACCACCCCGAGATGGATCCCGACGCCTTCCTGACCCTGGCCCGGCTCGCCATCGGCGACCGCGCCAACGTGACCCGCTCCAGCCCCAGCGCCCTGCTCGAGATCAGCGGTCCCGGTGTGTCCAAGGCCAGCACGCTCGCCCTGTGCTGCGCCGAGCGCGGCATCTCACACGAGCAGGTCGTCGCCTTCGGCGACATGCCGAACGACGTCGAGATGCTGACCTGGGCGGGCCGGTCCTACGCGATGGGCAACGCCCACCCGGACGTGATCGCCGCGGCCTCGGGACGGACGGTCGCGAACAACGAGGACGGGGTGGCGGTCGTGATCGAGCAGCTGCTCACGGAACTGCCGTAGCTGTCGCGGCGGCTACGGCCTGCGGCTCGGCCGTGGCTGTGGTTCGTCTGTGTGCGGCTCTCGCCGGGGTCAGAGCGACACCCCTCGCGCCGCCAGCCATGACACCGGGTTCACGGAGGAGCCCATCTCCGGCGTGACTCTGGCCTCGAAGTGCAGGTGCGGTCCGGTGGAGTTGCCCGTGCTGCCCGACTGGCCGATCCACTGGCCGGGGCTGACGTGCTCCCCCTGGTCGACCGCGACGGACGCGAGGTGGGCGTACTGCGTGTAGTAGCCGCCCGCGTGCCTGAGCACGATCTCGATGCCGAAGGGCCCCCCGCAGGACACCTTCTCCACCCGGCCCTCGCCCACGGCCCGCACCGGCGTGCCGATCGGCACCGCGAAGTCCTGCCCGGTGTGCCTGCTGGACCACCGCGCACCGCCGCTGCCGTAGGACGCGGACAGCTCGTACGTCCGCACGGGCGCGACCCACGCGCTCGTGAAGGGCGTCTCCGGCTGGTCGAGCCGCACGGCCCCACGGCACGCCCCGGCTGCGGCCGAGGCGTCCGCCTGCCCCTGGAGCTGCGAGCGTGCCGTTTCCAGCTTCTGTTCGATGTCGGCCTTGAGGTCGGCGAGTTGCTTGTTCCGCTTCTCCAGTGCCTGCCAGTGGGACGCGGCCTTGGCCTCGTCCGCGGCGAGTCGTGCCTCGGCCCGGTGGCTCCTGGAGATCGCGTTGTTCACGGCGAGATTGGTCTGTGAGAACGCGTGCTGACCTCGCATCAGGTCGTCTGGGCCATCGGCGAGGATCATCTGCGCGGCCACCGGCAGGCCACCGCTGGAGCGGTACTGGGCGCGGGCGATCCTGCCGAGGTCCTCGTGCAGGGCCGCGATGTGCCGCCGCTGACCGTCCAGGAGTTCCTCGGCCCGCTGGGCTCTGGCCCGTTGCTCCTCGGCCTCCTCGCGCCCGGCCTCGTACTGCTGCGTCGCCACCGCGGCCTCCTCGTACAGCCGCGCCACCTCGGCGCTGAGACCCGAGTCCCCGCCAGTGCCGTTCCCGGGGTCCTTGTGCGCCGCCGTCGGCCGGGCCGCGAGGACCGCCAGGGCGCACAGGAGAACCGGAACGAGCAGCCGGTGGCGGCGATATGAGCTCATGTCAGTGATCGTCACCCAGACCGGCCGACCCGACCCTGTTCACATCGTACGGCTGGGGGACCGGTTGCCCCGAACGGCTCAGTGCGGCGCCGGTTGTGGCCCCGCTAAGGCACGGCCACCAACGACTCCGACGCCGCCTCCCGCTCCGCCATCTCCCGCAACGGCCCGTCCACGGCCACCAGCTCCGCGTACGCCCCGCGCTGCACGACACGTCCCTGGTCCAGCACGATCACCTCGTCCACCGCCTCCAGACCCGCCAGCCGGTGCGTGATGAGCAGCGTCGTACGGCCCTCGGTGGCGGCCAGCAGGTCGGCGGTGAGCGCGTCCGCGGTCGGCAGGTCCAGGTGTTCGGCGGGCTCGTCGAGCACCAGGACGGGGAAGTCGGCGAGCAGTGCCCGGGCCAGCGCGAGCCGCTGTCGCTGCCCTCCCGACAGCCGCGCCCCGTGCTCGCCGACCAGAGTGTCGAGCCCGTCGGGCAGGCCGCTTGCCCAGTCCAGCAGCCGGGCCCGGCCGAGCGCGGCACGCAGTTCGTCCTCGGTGGCGTCCTTCTTGGCGAGCAGCAGGTTCTCGCGCAGCGAGCTGTCGAAGAGGTGCGCGTCCTGCGCGCACAGCCCGACGAGCTGTCGTACGTCGTCGCCGTGCAGCGCGTACGCGTCCACACCCGCCAGCGTGTAGGAACCCGCGTCCGCGTCGAGGAAGCGCAGCAGCACCTGCGCCAGCGTCGTCTTGCCGGAGCCGGACGGTCCGACCACGGCGACCCGGCGGCCCTCTTCGAGGGTCAGATCCAGCCCGGCGAGCGCGTCCCGGTTCTGCCCCGCGTACCGCGCGGCCAGCCCCTTGACGGCGACCGGGAACGGCGACGCGGGCGCCTGCCGGGGGTGCTCGGGCTCCGCCACGGGCTCCGGAGCGTCCAGCACCTCGTACACCCGCTCGGCGCTCCGGCGTACCCGCTGCCGGTACTGCACGGCGAGCGGCAGCCCGAGCACGGCCTCGAAGGCGGCCAGCGGGGTGAGGACGACGACGGCCATGGTCACTCCGTCCAGCCGCCCGGCCGCGACCGCCTGCGCGCCGACCAAGGCGGCGGCCGTGACGGTCAGGCCGGAGATCAGCGCGGTGAGCCCGTCGCCGAGTGCCGTGGCGGTGGCGGCGCGCGAGGCGATCCGGGTGAGCATCCCGTCGGCCTCGCGTGCCTGGGCGGTCCGCGCGGGGAGGGCACCTGCGACGGTCAGCTCCGCGGTTCCTGTGAGCAGATCGGCCACCCGCGTCGCGAGCACCCCGCGGGCGGGCGCCAGCCGGTGCTCGGCCCGCCGCGCGACGGCACCCGTGACGAGTGGCACGCCCCCTCCCGCCGCCAGCAGCCCGGCCGCGAGCACGGCCCCGGCCTCGGGCAGCAGCCACGCCGTGAACCCGACGGACGCGGCTGACACGACCACGGCCGCCCCGGCCGGCAGCAGCCACCGCAGCCAGTAGTCCTGCAACGCGTCCACGTCAGCGACCAGCCGGGACAGCAGATCACCCCGGCGGGTCCGGCGCAGCCCGGCGGGCGCCAGCCGCTCCAGCCTGCGGAACACCGCGACCCTGGTGTCCGCCAGCATCCGCAGCACGGCGTCGTGCGAGACCAGCCGCTCGGCGTACCGGAAGACGGCCCGCCCGATCCCGAAGGCCCGCGTCGCCGTCACGGCCACCATCAGATACAGCACGGGCGGCTGCTGCGAGGCCCGCGAGATCAGCCACCCGGAGGTGGCCATGAGCCCTACGGCACTCCCCAGTGCGAGACTCCCGAGCAGCAGCGCGAGGCCCAGGCGCCCTCGCCGGGCACCAGACATGGCGCGAACGCGTGCGAGGACCCCGCCCGAAGCGGGCCGGCCGCCGGGCTCGGTCGGAGAGGCCGCGGCGGGCAACTCGTCCTCAGCGGAAACCGTTCCGGGATTCCGGACCACGACGGACGCGACAGGCACCGCGGAGGATGTGACAGGCACCGGGGAAGACGCGACAGGCACCGGGGCCTCGGGCTCCGCCAGCCACACCACCCGGTCGGCCACGCCCAGCAGCGCCGGCCGGTGCACCACCAGCAGCACCGTCCGCCCCGCCGCCAGCCGCCGTACCGCCGTCACGACCTCGGCCTCGGTGGCCCCGTCCAGCGCGGCCGTCGGCTCGTCGAGCAGCAGCACGGGCCGGTCCGCGAGGAACGCCCGGGCCAGCGCCAGCCGCTGCCGCTGCCCGGCGGACAGCCCGGCTCCGTCCTCGCCGAGCACGGTGTCCACACCCTCGGGCAGCGCGTCCACGAACTCCAGCGCCCCTGCGTCCCGCAGCGCCCGCCGTACGGCGTCGTCGTCGGCCTCGGGCCGCGCCAGCCGTACGTTCTCGGCGATCGTCCCGGCGTACAGATGCGGCCGCTGCGGCACCCACGCGATCCGGGACCGCCACTGCTCCGGGTCCACGTCGGCGAGGTCGACTCCCCCGACCCGCACTCGCCCCTCGGCTGGTGGCACGAACCCGAGCAGGACGTGCAGCAGCGTCGATTTGCCGGCACCGCTCGGCCCGACCAGCGCGACCGTCTCCCCGGGCTCGACAGTGAAGGACACGTCCGACACGGCGTCCGCCGACCGCCCCGGGTAGCGAACGGTCACTCCCTCGAAAGCCAGCGCACCCACCGGCACGGCCCCGGAACCGGACGCCGTAACAGGCGTCTCCAGTACCTCGAAAATCTCCTCCGCCGCGGCCAGTCCCTCCGCCGCCGCGTGGTACTGCGCCCCGACCTGCCGCAACGGCAGATACGCCTCCGGCGCCAGGATCAGGATGACCAGGCCGATGTACAGGTCCATCTCGCCGTGCACCAGCCGCATGCCGATCGTCACGGCGACCAGGGCCACCGAGATCGTCGCGAGCAGCTCCAGCGCGAAGGACGAGATGAAGGCGATCCGCAGCGTCCGCATGGTCGCCTGCCGGTACTCGCCGGTGATCCGCCGGATCGACTCGGCCTGCGCCTTGGCCCGCCCGAAGACCTTCAGCGTCGGCAGCCCCGCGACGACGTCCAGGAAGTGCCCGGACAACCGCGACAGCAGCCGCCACTGACGATCCATCCTCGACTGGGTGGCCCAGCCGATCAGCACCATGAAGACCGGGATGAGCGGCAGGGTGCCCACGATGATGGCCGCGGAGACCCAGTCCTCGGTGACGATCCGCGCCAGCACCGCCACAGGCACAATCACCGCGAGACCCAACTGCGGCAGATACCGCGAGAAGTAGTCGTCGAGGGCATCGACACCCCGGGTGGCCAGAGCGACCAGCGAACCGGTCCGCTGTCCGCTCAGCCAGCCCGGCCCCAGCTGAGCGGCACGCTCCAGCAACCGCCCCCGCAGCTCGGACTTCACCGCCGCGCTCGCCCGGTGCGCGGCGAGCTCGGTGAGCCAGCCGACCAGCGCCCGGCCGACCGCGACGGCGGCCAGGAGCAGCAGGGGAGTGCCGAGTTCGGACACCGCCATGCGGTGCTGGAACGCGCCGACCACCACCTCGGCGATGAGCATCGCCTGGGCGATGACCAGTCCCGCCCCGATCGCCCCCAGGGCGATGACCGCCACCAGGAAGACCCGGGTGGCACGGGCGTACCGGAGCAGACGCGGATCGATTGGTTTCACGTGAAACACACCTCAGTGCACGGTCTCGGCGATGTGCTGCGTACCGATCCGCTTGCGGAACACCCAGTACGTCCAGCCCTGGTAAAGCATCACGACCGGAGCGGCGATCGCCGCGCACCAGGTCATGATCTTCAGCGTGTACGGGCTGGACGAGGCGTTGGTGACCGTCAGGCTCCAGTCCGGGTTCAGCGTCGACGGCATGACGTTCGGGAACAACGTCAGGAAGAGCATCGCCACCGTGGCCACGATGGTGAGCCCCGACAGGGCGAACGCCCAGCCCTCACGCCTCGCCCGCGCCGCGACCAGCGCCACGACGAGCGACGCCACGGCCGCGACCAGCGCGACGAGCGACGCCCCGTCGCCCTGGTCGGACTGCGTCCACAGCAGGAAGGCGAGGGCCAGCAGGGCGGTCACCAGGCCGACGCGCAGCGCCAGCTTCCGCGCCCGCTCCCGGATCTCCCCGACGGTCTTGAGCCCGACGAACACCGTCCCGTGGAAGGTGAACAGGGCCAGCGTGACGAGGCCGCCCAGGAGCGCATACGGGTTGAGCAGGTCCAGGACGCCGCCGGCGTAGTTGAAGTCCTGGTCGATCTTCACGCCGTGCACGATGTTGCCGAAGGCCACACCCCACAGGAACGCGGGGATCAGCGAGGTCCAGAAGATCGCTGTCTCCCAGTTGCGCTGCCAGTTCTCCTCGGGCCGCTTGGCGCGGTACTCGAAGGCCACACCCCGGACGATGAGGCAGACCAGGATGAGCAACAGCGGCAGGTAGAAACCGGAGAAGAGCGTGGCGTACCACTCGGGGAAGGCGGCGAAGGTCGCGCCGCCCGCCGAGAGCAGCCATACCTCGTTGCCGTCCCAGACAGGGCCGATGGTGTTGATCAGCACCCGCTTCTCGGGCCGGTTGCGGGCGAGCAGCTTCGTGAGCACACCGACTCCGAAGTCGAAGCCCTCCAGGAAGAAGTAGCCGGTCCACAGGACGGCGATCAGGACGAACCAGACGTCGTGCAGTTCCATGACTGTGCAGCTCCCTCGGCCTAGTACGAGAAGGCCATCGGCTTGTCGGCGTCACGGGAGTCGCCGCCGATCTTCGTGGGCGGATTGAGGTCGGCCTCGGTGAGCTCCGGCGGGCCCGCCTTGACGTACTTGACCAGCAGCTTGACCTCGACGACGGCGAGGATCGCGTACAGCGTGGTGAAGACGATCATCGAGGTGATGACCTCGGCCTGGGAGACACCGGGGGAGACCGCGTGACGGGTCTGGAGCACGCCGTAGACGACCCACGGCTGGCGGCCCATCTCGGTGAAGATCCAGCCCCAGGAGCTGGCGATCAGCGGGAAGCCCAGAGTGAGGATCGCGATGCGCCAGTACCACTTGGTGAGGGTCGGACCGAGAGCCTTCTTCGGCAGCAGCACGAGATGCGGCACCTCGTCCTCGCCCACTCGCAGATGCTGGGGCAGCATGAACTTCTTGCGGGTCAGCCACAGTCCGGCCAGGCCGATGGCGAACGACGTCATGCCGAAGCCGATCATCCAGCGGAAGCCCCAGTAGGCGACGGGGATGTTGGGCCGGTAGTCGCCGGGCCCGTACTTCTCCTGCTCGGCCTTGTTGACGTCGTTGATGCCGGGCACATACGAGGTGAAGTCGTCCTTGGCGAGGAAGGACAGCAGACCGGGTATCTCGATGGCGACCTTGTTGTGCCCCTTGTCCACGTCACCGATGGCGAAGACCGAGAAGGGCGCCGGCTTCTCGCCGTCCCACAGTGCCTCGGCCGCGGCCATCTTCATCGGCTGCTGCTGGTACATGATCTTGCCGAGGACGTCACCGCTGACCGCGGTGAGCAGACCGCCGACGACGACGGTGACGAGGCCCAGCCGCAGCGAGGTCTTCATCACAGGGACGTGCTTCTTGCGGACCAGGTGGAAGGCGGCGATGCCGACCATGAAGGCGCCACCGGTCAGGAAAGCCGCGGTGAGCGTGTGGAAGACCTGGGCGAGCGCGGTGTTCTGGGTCAGCACCAGCCAGAAGTCGGTGAGCTCGGCCCGCCCCTTGGCCTCGTTGATGCGGTAGCCGACCGGGTGCTGCATCCAGGAGTTGGCCGCGAGGATGAAGTACGCCGACAGGATCGTGCCGATCGAGACCATCCATATGCAGGCCAGGTGGATCTTCTTGGGCAGCTTGTCCCAGCCGAAGATCCACAGGCCGATGAAGGTGGACTCGAAGAAGAAGGCGATCAGGGCCTCGAAGGCGAGCGGCGCGCCGAAGACGTCACCGACGAAGCGTGAGTAGTCGGACCAGTTCATGCCGAACTGGAACTCCTGCACGATGCCGGTGACCACACCCATCGCGATGTTGATCAGGAAGAGCTTGCCCCAGAACTTCGTCGCCCGGAGGTACTTCTCCTTCTCCGTCCGCACCCACGCGGTCTGCAGCCCGGCCGTGAGGGCGGCCAGCGAGATCGTCAGGGGGACGAACAGAAAGTGGTAGACGGTGGTGATGCCGAACTGCCATCGCGCCAGGGTCTCCGGCGCCAAAGCGAGGTCCACGTCGCCGCTCCTTACATACGCTTGTGAAAGCGTTCACATTCACAAGCCATTATGCAGCACGGACTTTCGAGCCGTTGAGGGGGCCCCGGCCCCGGGTCAACCTCTTGGCGTGAACTTCAACATAATGTTGAATCAGCGGCGGGCAGACACGGGCACCGCTCCATACACGGATCTCCTGGCCCGAAGGCCACC
Organism: Streptomyces azureus; assembly: GCF_001270025.1. Taxonomy (NCBI): domain Bacteria; kingdom Bacillati; phylum Actinomycetota; class Actinomycetes; order Kitasatosporales; family Streptomycetaceae; genus Streptomyces; species Streptomyces azureus. Next base: position 39,302 of record NZ_DF968198.1, read on the forward strand.
TCACCGCGACCCTCGACGACACCCCGACCAGTCAGGCACTCGCCAAGACGCTGCCCTTCGTCTCGACCGTCCGCACCTGGGACGAAGAGGTGTTCTTCGACACAGGACTGCCGGTTTCACGTGAAACAGACGCCCGGCAGGTCGTGGAACCGGGCACGGTCGCCTTCTGGACCGACGGCGGCGCCCTTGCCCTCCGCTACGGCCCCACGCCCATCTCGCAGGGCGACAAGTACCGCCTTGCGAGCCCGTGCAACGTCCTGGGCCGCGTCGACGGCGACCCCCGCCTGCTCACGACCGTGCGCGACGGCGACCCGATACGCGTGGAACCGGCCGACGACTAGCGCCGGACGGCTCGGACAACGGGCCCCTCCCAGCTCCTAGAGGTCCTTGCGAAACCCTTCCGCCACCTTCAGGAAGATGTCGTTCGCCTCGGTCTCCCCGACCGTGACCCGCACACCCTCACCCGGGAACGGCCGGATCATCACGCCCGCCTGCTCGCACGCCTCCGCGAACGGGACCGTGCGCTCCCCCAGCCGCAGCCACACGAAGTTGGCCTGGGTCTCGGGCACCGTCCAGCCCTGGGCGCGCAGCCCGTCGACCACGCGCGTGCGCTCACACACCAGCGAGCCGACCCGGCCGAGCAGCTCGTCCTCGGCAAGCAACGAGGCGATCGCCGCTTCCTGCGCGAGCTGGCTCACCCCGAACGGAACCGCCGTCTTGCGCAGCGCCGCGGCCACCGGCTCGTGGGCGATGGCGAAGCCGACGCGCAGACCGGCGAGGCCGTACGCCTTGGAGAATGTCCGCAGGACACAGACGTTGGGCCGGTCGCGGTAGAGCTCGACACCGTCCGGCACCTCGGGATCGCGGATGAACTCGCGGTAGGCCTCGTCGAGCACCACCAGCACATCACCGGGCACCCGGTCGAGGAAGCGCTCCAGCTCCGCCCGCCGCACGACCGTTCCCGTCGGGTTGTTGGGGTTGCAGACGAAGATCAGCCGGGTCCGGTCGGTGATCGCGTCCGCCATCGCGTCGAGGTCGTGCACATCACCGGACGTCAGCGGCACCTGCACCGAGGTAGCGCCGCTGATCTGCGTGATGATCGGGTACGCCTCGAAGGACCGCCAGGCGTAGATGACCTCGTCGCCGGGGCCGGACGTGGCCTGGATCAGCTGTTGGGCGACACCGACCGACCCGGTACCGGTGGACACGTGGGAGAGGGGCACGCCGAACCGCTCGGACAGCTCGTTCATCAGCCCCGTACACGCCATGTCCGGGTAGCGGTTGAAGTTGCAGGCGGCCGCCGTCACCGTCTCCAGCACGCCCGGCAGCGGCGGATAGGGGTTCTCGTTGGAGGACAGCTTGTAGGCCACCGGCCCGCCCGCCGCCGCCGGCTTGCCCGGCTTGTAGGTGGGGATCCCCTCCAGCTCGGCGCGCAGCTTGGGGCTCGTCTCGCTCACCGCAGTCCTCCTCGCGAAGACCGGCGGCCCATGACCGCCGCCGACATCCAATACTCCTCACCTTATGAGGATTCGGCCCCGCTGCGTATAGCCACGACGGAGCGACGAACACCGACCCCGTACATCCCACCGGCATCAGGGGCATCGCCGTACGAAGGCGTACGAATCCAGGGGCGCGCCGCACATATATCTACGCGCCGGTGGTGCACGCCGTGGCGCGCATCCCCCGTGCAGGTGAGTTGAGACCTCTTCGCAACATCGGCCACTTGGCAGGCCCGTGCGCGCCGACAAGACACCTACTGGCATGGAAGCGCCCAACGCCCTTGGTTTCCCAAGCAATTGAGGTTAAATGATCATGCAGAAACGTGCCTGTCAACGCGTGCATATGCGTCCGCACTACCCCACCGCATGAGCCCTACTATCGGCTCGCCATGACAGCAGCAGGGAAGCACCAGGTGAGCCGCGCGGAAACCTCACGTCGAGGCAGTCGGTCGGGTCGGGCGGGTATCAGAGACGTGGCCGCCGCCGCCGGAGTGTCCATCACGACCGTCTCCGACGCCCTCAACGGCAAGGGCCGGCTCCCGGACGCCACCCGGCGCCATGTCCGCGAGGTCGCCGACCGTCTGGGCTACCGCCCCTCGGCCGCCGCCCGGACCCTCCGTACCGGCAAGTCGGGACTCATCGGCCTGACCGTGACGACGTACGGGGATGAACCTTTCACCTTCACCGAGTTCGCCTACTTCGCCGAGATGGCGCGAGCCGCCACCTCCGCCGCGCTCGCCCGCGGCTACGCCCTCGTGATCCTGCCCGCGACCTCCCGCCACGACGTGTGGTCGAACGTCGCCCTGGACGGCACGGTCGTCATCGACCCCTCCGACCAGGACCCGGTGGTCAGCGAACTCGTCCGGCAGGGTCTGCCGGTCGTCTCCGACGGCCGCCCGGCCGGCTCGCTGCCGGTCACGGCCTGGGTCGACAACGACCACGAGGCCGCCGTCCTCGGCATCCTCGACCACCTGGCCGACGCAGGAGCCCGCCGCATCGGCCTGCTGACCGGCACGACGACCGACACGTACACCCACCTGTCGACCACCGCATACCTGCGCTGGTGCGAGCGCGTAGGCCAGGATCCGGTGTACGAGGCCTATCCGGCGCACGATCCGTGCGCGGGCGCGGTCGCCGCCGACCGGCTCCTGGCCCGCCCCGACCGGCCCGACGCGGTCTACGGGCTGTTCGACCCGAACGGCACCGACCTGCTCGCCGCCGCCCGCCGCTACGGCCTGCGCGTACCGGAAGACCTGCTGCTGGTCTGTTGCAGCGAGTCCACCGTGTACGCCAACACCGAGCCGCCCATCACCACGCTCTCCCTGAAACCGCGACGCATCGGCACAGCGGTCGTGCAGCTCCTCATCGACGCCATCGAGGGAGCGGATTCGGACCGTCCGGTGGAGCAGGTGATACCGACGGAGCTGATCGTGCGCACGTCCTCCCAGCGGCGCCCGCCGCGCACGACGGTCAGCCCGCCTCGGTCAGCCGAGGAGACGTAGGCCGGTACACCCGGGTAAAGGGAAGTGCGCACTCCTGGGGAGAAACAGGGCCGGTCCCCCGGAGAGAAGGGATCGTTCTCGCGAAGAGAAGGAAAGCGAGGACGGTCACACGGTGGTCAAAGCCCGGCCCAATCGGGGCGAAAGCCGCGGTGAACTGGACTCTTGCTCTGATTCACCACCCCTGGGTCATCACATGGCGCGATCCGCATTCCTATGATGGGCCCACGACACCGACGGGCCGCTACGACCAGGCAGTCCGATGCGGTGCAGATGCGGCGCGATGGTGGAGGGGTCGATGACTCAGGGGGCCGGTCAGGGACCCGAGGTGGAGCGGACGGCGACGTTGCGCGACTTCCGGGTGCCCGCGTACGTCCACGAGGCCGGTCCGTACGCCCACAGCGCCCACCCCGGCGAGGTCGCCCCGCCGCCCGAGGAGACCTACCCCGAGGGGTACACGCCGACCGAGCGCGATCTGCCCGTGATCAACCGGGGCGACACCGTCCAGGTGACGGTCGATCCCGAGGCCGCCGCAGCGCCGCAGGACGACACCGGGCAGGGCCCGCTGTACGTCGTGGGCGACGTGCACGGCTACCTCGACGAGCTGGTGGCCGCCCTCCAGGAGAAGGGCCTCCTCGACGCCGCCGGCAACTGGTGCGCGGGCACCGCCCGGCTGTGGTTCCTCGGCGACTTCACCGACCGCGGCCCGGACGGCATCGGCGTCATCGACCTGGTGATGCGGCTGTCCGCCGAGGCCGCCGCGGCGGGCGGCTACTGCAAGGCGCTCATGGGCAACCACGAGCTGCTGCTGCTCGGCGCCAAGCGGTTCGGCGACACCCCCGTCAACTCCGGCGCGGGCACCGCCACTTTCCAGGCGGCCTGGCTGCTCAACGGCGGCCAGAAGACCGACATGGACCGCCTCCAGGACCACCACCTGCAGTGGATGGCCCGTCTGGACGCCGTCGAGGAGGTCGACGGCCACCTGCTCGTCCACTCCGACACCACCGCCTACCTCGACTACGGCCGCTCCATCGAGGAGGTCAACGACACCGTCCGCGAGACGCTCACGCGCAACGACGCGGACGAGGTCTGGGACCTGTTCCGCAAGTTCACCAAGCGGTTCTCCTTCCGCGACGAGGGCGGCGCGAACGCCGTACGCTCTTTGCTCGATACGTACGGGGGCACCCGCATCGTTCACGGTCACAGCCCGATTCCCTATCTGCTGGGCGAGGTCGGCTCCGAGGACGACGAGGACAACTCCGACCCCGTGGTCGAGGGACCGCACGTCTACGCCGACGGACTCGCCATCGCCATGGACGGCGGCGTGACCATGGCCGGAAAGCTGCTGGTCCAGCAACTGCCGCTGGGTACGTGAACGTTCACCGGGCAGGCGTTTCCCGTCTCAGGACCGGACCGGTGAAGGGCCAATTTCGGTAAACCCCCTGTCACCGCCCACCTTCACGGCTCTACCATCGGCTTATCCGTAGCAGGCTCCCCTCCGTTTCTGCCCGACGGCTCGTCAGCATGCCGAGCCCCAAGCCCTACGGAGCATCGGGGGATGCACATGAACAGCGTTCCGCAGCACCTGCTGAGCGAGGACCGCCAGGACTACGAGCGGATCCTCGATGAGGCGCTGCGCTCCGCACCACACCGTCCGGAACTGGCCGCTGTCGGACAGCGGCTCAACCCCGAACAACTGCGCACCATGGCGCTGAACGCCACCGCGCTCATCACGGCGGCCGCGTCGACCGAATACCAGCACTACGTCAAAGTCCGTGAGGAAACGCGCCAGCCGGCGCCGTCCCGCCAACCGGCCGTGCGCGAATCCGGCTCCTCCGAGCCGGACGCGGGCGCGGCGGGCCTCGCCGCCACCCTGGGCGAGGTCGCCGAGACCGCCGGCGCGGGCGCCGTCGCCGTCGTCCTCGCGCCCGTCCTGGCCGGAACCGCCGCGGCGATCTTCCTGCTCGTCGGCTACATCCTCCAGATGCTCAACCCCGAGCAGGCGTTCGCCCGCACCATGCTCACCACGGGTTGGGTGTTCGGCGCCGTGACCGCGGTCGCGATCCTCGTCGCCGCGGTGGGACTGCTGATCACCGCCCTGCGCAACAAGCCGACGGCCGAGGGCGGCCCGCACGGCGAACTGCAAGGTGAAGTGGACCGGGCCAGGGAGGCCTGGCGCGAGGCCCTGCTGGAACGCGGCATCCTGCCGTTCCTCCGGGAGGCCCTCGTCGGCCCGAGCTCGGCCGCCGCGCTGCACCACACCTCCCCGTCCACACCGGTCAGCCGCATTCCGCACCTCGGCTACGACCGCCCGGGTTTCACCAGCCCGGAGGACGGCAACCGCGGCTCACGGCCGAGCTTCAGCAGCCCGGACTACACCAGCCCGGACTTCGGAGGACCGGAACACCAGCCGGAGTAGCCATCGGGTCAGTGCCGCAGGCCGATTCGCCCCCGCGGGCCAGGGGACCAGGGACCACCGATCCCCGGCCCTCGGCCTGTGTGCGGACGGATCAGTCCGCGATGGGCAGGTACACGCGGTTCCCGCTCGCCGCGAACTCCTTCGACTTCTGGGCCATGCCGTCCTCGATCTCGGCCTGTGTGCCGCCGTGTTCACGGCGGATGTCCTGCGAGATCTTCATGCTGCAGAACTTGGGACCGCACATCGAGCAGAAGTGAGCCGTCTTGGCGGGCTCCGCCGGCAGGGTCTCGTCGTGGAACTCCCGTGCCGTGTCCGGGTCGAGGGCGAGGTTGAACTGGTCCTCCCACCGGAACTCGAAACGGGCGTCGGACAGCGCGTCGTCCCACTCCTGGGCACCCGGGTGTCCCTTGGCGAGATCCGCCGCGTGGGCGGCGATTTTGTAGGTGATCACGCCGGTCTTGACGTCGTCACGGTTCGGCAGGCCCAAGTGCTCCTTGGGCGTGACGTAACACAGCATCGCCGTGCCCCACCAGGCGATCATCGCGGCACCGATGCCGGAGGTGATGTGGTCGTACGCCGGCGCGACGTCCGTGGTCAGCGGGCCGAGCGTATAGAAGGGAGCTTCATCGCAGATCTCCTGCTGAAGGTCGATGTTCTCCTTGATCTTGTGCATCGGGACGTGGCCCGGGCCTTCGATCATGGTCTGTACGTTGAAACGCTTCGCGATCCGGTTGAGTTCCCCGAGAGTCCGCAGTTCCGCGAACTGCGCCTCGTCGTTGGCATCCGCGATCGAGCCCGGCCGCAGGCCGTCGCCGAGGGAGTACGTGACGTCGTACGCGGCGAGGATCTCGCAGAGCTCCTCGAAGTTCTCGTACAGGAACGACTCCTTGTGGTGCGCGAGGCACCAGGCGGCCATGATCGAGCCCCCGCGCGAGACGATGCCGGTCTTGCGGTTGGCCGTCAGCGGTACGTACGCCAGGCGGACACCCGCGTGGACCGTCATGTAGTCCACGCCCTGCTCGGCCTGTTCGATGACCGTGTCCTTGTAGATGTCCCAGGTCAGCTCCTCGGCCCGGCCGTCGACCTTCTCCAGGGCCTGGTAGAGCGGCACGGTGCCGATGGGGACGGGGGAGTTGCGCAGCACCCACTCGCGCGTGGTGTGGATGTTGCGGCCGGTGGACAGGTCCATGACCGTGTCGGCGCCCCAGCGGGTCGCCCAGGTCATCTTCTCGACCTCCTCCTCGATGGAGGAGGTCACCGCCGAGTTGCCGATGTTGGCGTTGACCTTCACCAGGAACCGCTTGCCGATGATCATCGGCTCGATCTCCGGGTGGTTGACGTTGGCCGGCAGCACCGCCCGGCCCGCCGCGATCTCGTCGCGGACCACCTCGGGCGAAACGTTCTCTCGGATGGCCACGTACTCCATCTCGGGCGTGATCTCGCCGCGGCGGGCGTACGCGAGCTGCGTGACCGCCTTGCCGTCCCTCCCGCGGCGCGGCTGGCGCGGCCGTCCTGGGAAGACGGCGTCGAGGTTGCGCAGTCCGCCGCGCGGCGAGGTGTGCTTGATGCCGTCGTCCTCGGGACGGACGGGTCGGCCCGCGTACTCCTCGGTGTCCCCACGGGCGATGATCCAGTTCTCGCGCAGCGGCGGCAGGCCCCTGCGGACGTCGGTGTCGACGAGCGGGTCGGTGTACGGGCCCGACGTGTCGTACAGCGTGACCGACTGCCCGTTGGTGAGATGCACCTGACGGACCGGCACGCGCAGGTCGGGGCGGGTGCCCTCGACGTACGCCTTGTGCCAGCCGATGGACTTTCCGGCCTCCTCGGACTGTGCGTCCTGAACGGAGGCAGGCGTGCGTGCGTCCTTGTTGGTCATGAGACCTACTCCCTACGCCGGCATTACCCGGTAACAGGTTCGGCGGTCGACGCAGCGGCTTCCGTCTGCCGACGTTCCGTGTGAAACATCACTCGACTTCGGTGATGTTTCATGTGAAACATCGCTGGGACGGAGGTCAGCGCCCTCTCAGCCCGGTGCTCCGAGCTCCCGCGTGTACAAAAGGTGCCTCCACGCTAGCGGCAATTCTGGCGCGGTGAACAGAGGGCCCCCCTCGTTCTTGCGATGATCGGTCGGTGACCACGACGCAGCGTCCTCCTTACCCACCGCCCGAACCGCCCCGCGGATCCGGCGCCGGCAACGGCAACGGCCGTGGGCACGAGCACGATTTCGCCGCCCCCGGCGGGCTCGGCCCTGCCCGGGGACAGTCGCACGGGCACAGGACCGGCCCCGAGAACGGGCAGGGTGCCGGCCCGTCCGGCCCGTCCGGTGCGTACGGTCCCGGCTCCGGAGGCTGGCACGCTCCCGGCCCCGGAGAGGGTGACAGGCCCGGCGGAGGCCACGGGAACGGTGGCGGCGACGGACACGGCGAGGGCCACGGTCCCGGCGGCGGCCACGGGCACGGTGGGGGCGATGGTCACGGTGGCGGCGACGGGCACGGTCACGGAAACGGCCCCGCACCCGGTGGCGGGCACTCGCACAGTCACAGCCACGGTCCTGCCACGCCCGTCTCCATGCACCTGCGCAAGGTCATCGCGGCGGTCCTGATCCCCTTCGCCGCCGCCGTGCTGATCGGTCTCGCCGTGCTGTGGCCGGGTGGCGCCCCGCCGCACGAGCGCACCGGAGTGGGCTTCGACCGGCAGACGCAGCAGGCCTCGGTCACCAAGGTCGTGGAGGTGAGCTGCAAGGAGGCCGGCGCCTCGGGTGTCCCCCCGACCGGCGACACGTCCACTGCCGAGGGCTCCTCCGCCGTGCAGCAGGAGAACGGCACCTGCAAGCGGGCGACGATCCGGGTCGACAGCGGCAAGGACAAGGGCCGTACCTTCACCGAGATCGTCCAGCCGGACCAGTCCCGTCAGTTGCACGAGGGCCAGGAGGTCGTGGTCGCCTACGAGCCCTCCGCGCCGAAGGACCTCCAGTACTCCGTCACCGACATCAACCGCCGCCTGCCCCTGGCGCTGCTCGCCGGCATCTTCGCCCTCGCCGTCGTGGTCGTCGGGCGGCTGCGCGGTGTCATGGCCCTGGTAGCGCTGGCCATCAGCTTCATGGTGCTGAACCTCTTCATCCTGCCCGCGATCCTTCAGGGCTCGAACCCGCTGCTCGTGGCGGTGGTCGGCGCGAGCGCCATCATGCTCATCGCCCTGTATCTGTGTCACGGCCTGTCGGCCCGGACATCCGTGGCGGTGCTCGGCACCCTCATCTCACTGCTGCTGATCGGCGTTCTCGGCTCGCTGTTCATCGGCTGGGCTGCGCTCACCGGCAACACCGACGACAACACCGGTCTGATCCACGGCCTCTACCCGACGATCGACATGAGCGGTCTGCTGCTCGCCGGCGTCATCATCGGATCGCTGGGTGTGCTCGACGACGTGACGGTCACGCAGACCTCTGCGGTCTGGGAGCTGCACGAGGCCAACCCGTCCATGGGCTGGCGCGGCCTCTACCGCGCGGGTATCCGGATCGGCCGCGACCACATCGCCTCGGTCGTCAACACGCTCGTCCTCGCCTACGCGGGTGCCGCCCTGCCCCTGCTCCTGCTGTTCTCCATCGCGCAGAGCAGTGTCGGGACGGTAGCCAACAGCGAGCTGGTCGCGGAGGAGATCGTGCGCACGCTGATCGGTTCGATCGGCCTGGTGGCCTCGGTGCCGGTCACCACGGCCCTGGCCGCGCTGGTGGTCTCGGCCGACCGCCCGGGAGCGCAGCCCGCCGTGGAGGCCGCCGCGGCCCCGGCACGCGGGGGAAAGGGCCGGCGCCGCAAGCGCTGAGGCTCTCGCACCCCGAAGCCCTCTGTCCCGTCGTACAGAGAAGCGTTCCTGCACAGCTCGGGGGCATCCGGTGAAGCGTTCCTCCACCATGCCGCCCGACGGATGTCTCAACCGGCGCCCTGTTCCGCCAGGATGCGGTCCAGGGCCTCGTCGAGATGGGCGTCGAAGTCGGCGAGCGAGCCCTCCTGGCCCAGCGGCACCAGCTTGTCGGTGCGGTCGAGGAAGGCGACCAGCGGTGCCGTCGACGACCGGAACAGCGCCTGGTCACTGCCCACCTGAAGCCGGATCAGGACCTCGCCCAGCGCGTCCGGTTCGACGGGCGTGACCCGCACATCGCCCTCCCCGCACGGTCGGCCGACCCCGTCGATCAGCAGCTCCCGGCCGAAAGCCCACGTCACCGGGGCATCACCGGGCAAGTGGAAGGTCAGCCTGACGGCATAGGGATCACTGGTCTCATAGCGCAACTCCACCGGAATGCGGAAGGAGAGCTCCTCGGACACGAGAAAGCTCATCATGACCTCTGCCTGTACGGACTCTCGCATCGCTAACCCCGTCATTCGCCGTGGACTGGCCGGGAACGAACCTCTGACACTTGGTGGAATCTTGCTGAACGTACACAGCAGATCACAAGGAGTGAGTTTTCACATACTGATAGAGAGCGCGAGCGATCCGAGCAGACTCCCGATCTCGCTCTGCAACTGCCGGGCCGCCGGGAGCAGCCGGTGCTCCTGGTGGGCGGGCAGGGAGATGGCCATCGCGGCGGCCGTGGTGCCGAGCGTGAGCGGAATCGCCGCGCAGACGACGCCCAGGGCGTACTCCTGACGCTCGGTCACAGGTTCCATCCGCCGTACTCGCTCCAGACGGCGCAGCAGGCTGTGGTTGTCGCGCACGGTGTACGGCGTGAGGGCCTGCACCGGATAGCGGTCGAGGTGGTCCCGGCGGGCCTCCTCGTCCAGCTGGGACAGCAGGCACTGCCCGATGGCGTGCGCGTGCCCGGTCTCCCGGAAGTCGGCCCACTCCTCGACCGCGGGATTGGCCGGGGTGTCGGAGACGCACATGAGCTCGATCTCGCCCTCGCGGTACACCGCGTAGTACACGGGCACACCGAGCGTGTCCCGCCAGTGCGCGAGGGCGTCGACGACCGTGCTGCGACGTTTCTGCCGCGCCCCGCTGCTGCTCAGTCGCTCGGCGGCCTCGCCGAGGAAGAAGAGGCCCTTGTCCCGGCACAGATAGCCCTCGTGCACGAGGGTGCGCAGCAGGTGGTAGGTGGTGGGCAGGGCCAGCCCCGTCTCCCGGGCCAGTTGCTTGGCGGGGGCGCCGTATTCGTGCGCCGCGACGGTCTCCAGCAGGCGCATCGCGCGCTGCACGGACCCGATGAGGGTGGCCGGAGGGGGTGGCGTGGGGGGAGGCGACTGCTCGGAGGGGGGCGCCGAGCGAGGTTGCGCGGGGACGGTGTGCAGGTGGACACGTGCGGTGTCAGCCGGGGCCAAGGGTCACTCCCGAAGCGCGAGGGGGTAGACCGTGCCGATGGACACGGGTGGGGTGTACGCCGCTCGCGGGGATGTCCCCGCGTCGAGTTCCGGACTCTATTCGTCTGCCACCGCACGCAGACGGCCCGGAAGGGAAACTTCCCCCGGCCGAGGGAACCGGTGACGCCGGGTGTTTCCCGCTACCCCCACCGGTTTCCCACCGGTCTCACCAGTCGCTGCGCGACGAGGAGTTCGACATGAACTTACGTACGACGTAGATCAGTCCACCGACCAGCGCCACGAAGACCAGCACCTTGAAAAGCAGTCCGATCACGAACCCGACCACGCTGGCGATCAGCCCGCCGAACACGACCAGGGCGATGACCGGCACCGCGATCCACTTCACCCACCACGGCAGTCCCGTGAAGATCTCTCGCATCGCCCTCGTCCTTACCTCTCCGCCCGTTCGAGTGCCGGGTCCTGTCGGTACTTCCGGATCTCTGATGTCCTGCACTCGATGCTAGGCCCGGGAGGGGCCCCGGCGGGGGCCTCGCGCCCCTTGTCTCCCCCTGACCGAACCCCTAGGGAACCCGGAGGCGGACCGTCACCTCTCGGGCGGAGAGAAGACCACCAGCACCCTCAGGTCCTCGGTGATGTGGTGGAACTTGTGCGCGACGCCGGCCGGTACGTAGATCACGCTGCCGCGTGCCACCTGCGTCGTCTCCAGGCCCACGGTGATCGCGGCACGGCCGCTCACAACGAAGTAGACCTCGTCCTGATTGTGCGGCTTCTGTGGATCCTGGTCGCCCGCATCGAGGGCGTACAGGCCGACCGACATGTTCTGCTCCCGCAGAAACTGCAGGTAGGCGCCCTCGTTGGCGGCGCGCTCCGCCTCCAGTTCGTCCAGCCGGAATGCCTTCATCGCCTTGTCCGCCCCTGCCTCTTGTGCCCATGTCCGATCAGGTCTGCCACGATCAGACACATGATGAATTTCCTAGTCAAGACGATCGCCAACGCGGGTGCCCTGGCGGTCGCCGTATGGCTGCTCGACAAGATCACGCTGACCGGTGACAGCACGGGTAAGAAGATCGGCACCCTGATCACCGTCGCGCTGATCTTCGGCCTGGTGAACTTCCTGGTCAAGCCGGTCGTCAAGCTCCTCAGCCTCCCGCTGTTGATCCTGACGCTCGGCCTGTTCACCCTGGTCGTCAACGCGCTGATGCTGCTGCTCACCTCGTGGCTGGCCGACCAGTTCGACCTCAGCTTCCACGTGGAGGGCTTCTGGACGGCCGTCCTGGGCGGCCTGGTCATCTCCGTCGTTTCCTGGGCCCTGAACGTCGTCCTGCCCGACAAGGACTGAGCGCGCATGACGTACCGCGTCTGCTTCGTCTGCACGGGCAATATCTGCCGTTCCCCGATGGCCGAGATCGTCTTCCGCGCGCGCCTGGCGGAGGCCGGTCTCGACGGCCTGGTCGAGGTCGACAGCGCCGGCACGGTCGGCTGGCACGAGGGCGACGGCGCCGATCCGCGCACGGCGGCCGTCCTCACGGAGAACGGCTACGCCACCGGCCACACGGCCCGGCAGTTCCAGCCGTCGTGGTTCTCCCGCCTCGACCTGGTCGTCGCCCTCGACGGCGGCCACCTCAGGGCGCTGCGTCGCCTGGCGCCCACGGAACAGGACGCGCAGAAGGTGCGCCTGCTGCGTTCGTACGACCCCGCCGCAGGCGACGACCTCGACGTACCGGACCCCTACTACGGAGGCGCCGAGGGCTTCGAGGAGTGCCTTGAGATGGTGGAGTCGGCGAGCGCCGGTCTGCTCGCCGCGGTGCGTGAGGACGTGGAGGGACAGGCGGCATGAGTGAATCCGCGACGGGCGACGCCCTCGGGGTGACGGACGACGCCGGTCCGGCAGCCGGTGCCGCGGGCCGGGCGGGGCGCGAGACCGACCCGGTGGCGGCGGGCGCCGGTGACGGCACGCGCGCGGTGCGGGCCGGGCTGCCCGAGCCTGCCAAGTACGAGCCCACCCTGCCCGGGCCCGTGTTCGCCGCCCACTACCACCTGCCGGGCGAGCCCACCGGCCCCTACACCTACGGCCGTGACGAGAACCCGACCTGGACGCTGCTGGAGCGCGCCGTCGGCGAGCTGGAGGCACCCGGCCGGGACGGCGTCGAGACGCTCGTGTTCGCCTCCGGCATGGCCGCGGTCTCGGCGGTGCTCTTCTCCCAGCTGCGTGCCGGGGACGTGTGTGTCCTGCCCGACGACGGCTACCAGGCGCTGCCCCTGGCGCGCGCCCAGCTGGAGGCCTACGGCATCGAGGTGCGCACCGCCCCCACCGGGGGTGACGCCCAGCTCGACGTCCTCGACGGCGCGAAGCTGCTGTGGATCGAGACCCCGTCGAATCCCGGCCTCGACGTGTGTGACATCAGGCGGCTCGCGGAGGCGGCGCACGCGCGGGGCGCCCTGGTGGCCGTCGACAACACCCTCGCGACGCCGCTCGGCCAGCGTCCCCTGGAGCTCGGCGCCGACTTCGCGGTGGCCAGCGGCACCAAGCAGCTCACCGGTCACGGCGACATCCTCCTGGGCTACGTCGTCGGCCGGGACCCCGAGGCCATGGCCGTCGTACGCCGCTGGCGCAAGATCGTCGGTGCGATTCCCGGGCCGATGGAGGCCTGGCTCGCGCACCGTTCGATCGCGACGCTCCAGCTGCGGGTCGACCGGCAGAGCGCGACGGCCCTGGCGGTCGCCGAGGCGCTGCGTGAGCGGCCCGAGGTGACCGGGCTGCGCTACCCCGGGCTTCCCGACGATCCCGCGCACAAGATCGCTGCGCAGCAGATGCGACGCTATGGGTGCGTGGTGTCGTTCACGCTGCCCACGCGCGCGCGTGCCGACCGTTTTCTCGACGCCCTGCGGCTCGTGGACGACGCGACGAGCTTTGGCGGAGTGCGGTCCACGGCCGAACGGCGCGGGCGCTGGGGCGGCGACGCGGTGCCGGAGGGCTTCATCCGCCTGTCGGTGGGCGCCGAGGACTCTGAGGATCTGGTGGCGGATGTGCTGCGTGCGCTGGGCGCGTCGGCCTGACCATCCCCCACGGACGGTCCGAGCCTCCCCCCTCGTGGCTCGGACCGTCCCCCGGTTCCGCGCGCAAGAACCGCGCGACCAAGGCTAGTTGACTCTCTGTCAGTGTCCAATCACAGTAGCGACAGAGACCTATCGACTTATTTATAGTTGAGCGCGGTCGAGGGCCGGGGAGCGGGGCCGACGAGGGGAGAGCGGTGTGGATCTGGCCTTGCTGCGGACCTTCGTGACCGTGCACCGGGCCGGCTCATTCACCCGCGCCGCCGCCCTGCTCGGCCTCTCCCAGCCGGCCGTCACCTCGCAGATACGCACCCTGGAACGGCAGCTGGGCCGCCCCCTGTTCCTGCGGCAGGCCCGCGGCGTGACCCCGACGAGCATCGGCGACGAACTCGCCCACAAGGCCGCACCGCATCTCGACGCCCTGGTGGAGATCACCGAAACCGGCCTCGACGACGACTCTTCCTTACGGACCCTGCACCTCGCCGGGCCTCCGGAGTTCACCGCGGAACGAGCCCTGCCCGCCCTCACGGAGCTGACCGGCGAGGACGGCCAGGGCTTCGCCCTGCGCGCCTCCTTCGGGAACGCCGAGGAAACGCTGGAAGGGCTTTCCGCCGGGCATCATGATCTGGCCATCAGCACGGCCCGTCCACGCGGTGCCCTGCTCACGGCGACTGCGCTCTGCGACGAGGAACACGTTCTGGTCGCCGCCCCGCGCTGGGCCGAACAGATCGGCGCCGGGCAGCCGGACCGCAAGCCGGAACCGGCCCTGGAGCAGGTACCTGTGGTGGAGGTGCACGAGTCACTGCCCTTCGTCTCCCGCTACTGGGCCTCCGTCTTCGACTCGCGTCCGGCTGCCCCGGGCACTGTCGTCGTCCCGGACCTGCGTGCGGTTCTGGCATGTGCGGTCGCGGGCGCGGGCTTGGCGGTGCTGCCCCGCTATCTGTGTGCGGCCGCGTTGCAGCGAGGTGACGTCGTCGCCCTCCACGAGCCGGCGGTGCCGCCGCTGCGCACGTACTTCCTGGTGGTGCGGACCGGGACGCTCGCGATGCCCCATATCGCGCGGGCACACGAGTGGTTGCAGCGGGCGGCTGGCGCCTGGTGCTGAGGAGGCGCCCGAGGGCGGGTGCCGGGTTGCGCGGGCGCGGATGCCGGCTGCCCGGACAGTGGCTCACTCTGGGAGCTCGGCCGGTGACGTTTCGCGATGTTTCACGTGGAACCAGCCGGGCCACATTTCACCCATGACCGTCCGACCTGTGGTCAAGCGCACCGCCCGTGCCGTTCTGCTGGACGGTGACGACCTGATCCTGATCAAGCGCACCAAGCCGGGCATGGATCCCTACTGGCTCACTCCCGGCGGCGGGCTCGAGCCCAGCGATTCAACCGTTGTCGACGCCCTGCACCGCGAGGTGTACGAGGAGCTCGGTGCGAAGATCACCGACGTGGTGCCCTGCTTCGTGGACACCGTGGAGCACATCGGGGACGACGGCGGTGCGACCGGTGTGAAGGTGCAGCACTTCTTCGTCTGCCGCCTGGAGTCCATGGATCCCTCGCTCCGCCACGGCCCCGAGGTGGACGAGCCGGTCGGCGAGTACGAGATCGTCCGTGTGCCCTTCACCCGGGTCGGAATCGCCTCCGTCCATCTCGTTCCGCTGTCGCTGCGGCACTACCTGGACGGCAACATCGAGGGCGTACTCGCCATGCACGCTCCCGACCTGGGCTGACACCGGAGGGGCTCAGGAGCCGGCCGCGACCAGTTCCTCCACGGAGTCGTGCCGTATGCGCTCCGACGGGATGCCGATGTCGCGCAGGGCGTCCACACCGCTGCGGATCATTCCGGGCGGGCCCGACAGGTAGGCGTCGTACTCGTTCCACGGCCCGTAGGCGCGTACCGCGTCCGGAAGCTGCTGGTGAGCTTGCTGGTCGATGATCGCCCGGACCGAGAGCCAGGGGTGGCTCTGCTGGAGGCGGAGCATGGTGTCGATGTCGTACAGGTCGTGGTCGGTGCGGGCCCCGTAGAAGACCTCGACGGGCCGGCGTTCCCCGTGCTCGGCGACGTCCTCGACCAGCGCCTTGATGGGCGCTATGCCGGTGCCGCCGCCCAGGCAGAGCAGCCCGCTGTCGGTGGTGTGGTCCACGGTCATGGAGCCGGCGGGCGGGCCGAGCCGGACGATGTCCCCGGGCCGGGCACGGTGCACCAGGGCGTTGGAGACCCAGCCCGCCGGGACGGCCTTCACATGGAACGACAGCAGGCCGTCGGAGCGGGGCGCCGCGGCGAAGGAGTAGTGCCGCCATATCCGGGGCCACCAGGGGGTCTCCAGGCTCGTGTACTGCCCGGCGAGGAACGGGTAGGGCTGGTCGGGGCGGACGGTGACGACCGCGACGTCCGGGGTCCTGAGGTCGTGCGTGACGATCTCGGCGTACCACCAGGCCGGAGCACGCAGTTCGTCGGCGGCCGCCGCATCGATCATGATCTGCGAGATCGTGGTGTACGTCCGTATCCAGGCCGCCTCCATCTCCTCGTCCCAGACCGCGGCGGCATACTTGCTGAGCGCTCCGATCAGGCATTCGCCGACGGCCGGGTAGTGCTCGGCACGCGTTCCGTACTTCCGGTGGCCCCGGCCGAGGTTCTGCAGGTAGTCGACCAGGACATCGGTGTTGTCGATGTGCTCGGCGGCCGTGAGCAGTGCCCGGAGCAACCGGTCACGCTGGGTGTCCATCGCGGGCGGGAAGAGCGAGCGCAGGTCCGGGTGGCGGACGAAGAGCAGGGCGTAGAAGTACGAGGTGACCTTGTCGGCCACGGGCGTGACCTCTGCCATGGCGCGGCGAATGAGGACGGCGTCCGGGGACTCTTCCATGGCCGGGGCGGGGGCTGCTGGTCCTGGGGGCGGCACCGGTGCGGGCTGCTGAGGAGGAACACGCGGCTCGGCGGGGGAAGCCGTGGTGGAGGCGACGGGCTCCGACGAGGGGGCAAAGGGCGCGGCCATGGGGCCGGGCACGGGTATCGCGTACGGGGACTCGCGCTCCTGGTCCGGCACACCGGTGCTCGCGCTGTCTGCCGGCGAGGCGGGTGGAGCAGTTGTGCCGTCTGCCGGCGTTTCCGGGTCGGCCGTCTGCCGTCCCACCGGGCGTATCACAGCCGGGCGACGGCCGTCCGGCGTCTCGGGCTCGTTTCCGGGCGTCGCCGTCGGCTTGGTGCGGGGCGTGAACCAGCCGCCCCCGCCGCCAGAAGTGCCGTTGTCGGCCGACGTGGTGGTCGGAGCGTCCATGGTGTGCCTCGCCTCGAGCATCTTTCGGTCGGTCTGCGCACTTCCCCAGTGGGAAGGTGCCTGCTTTCCCCCGTGGACGGACTGCGTTCCCATCCGTGTCGCGGCCAATGCGGCCACATTCAACCCGTGTTCCGGCTCTGTACGGACAAGTAAGGCGAGAGTGTGACATTGACCGCAGTACTCCCACCTGAGCTTCCCACTCGCCTGGGAGCCTCAGTCGCATAACCGGAAACGCGGGTCTTCGATCTCTCCGTCCCGTTAGGCTGCATTGCCCTGTACGCGGCCCGCACAGAACAGGTCACCCGCCCCGGACGTGAACCGGAGTCGACCCTACCGGCCACCGCTGTGCACACAAGTCCCCCCTTGCCCCGTCACGAATGAGGGCACGGCGCGATCACCAATACGGTCAATATCGGGCGACGCACCTGTGTTTCACGTGAAACGTCCGGGGTCTGTCCACGCTCTGTGCAGCCGGCTACAACTGGCCAAAATCTCGTATGGCTCTAGGGAAAGAGGTGGACGCCAGGGGCTCCGGTCGGACAGCCTGACCTGCGTGCCGACTCCTTCCCTTGCCTCTCTGCCCATCCGCCGTCTGACGTTCCGCGACCTCGCCGCCTGCGCCGACTTGTCCGAGGACCGGGGGTGGCCACGGGAGGAGCACAAGTGGGGCTTCCTCCTCACGGCCGGAAAGGGCTATGGCATCGACGACCCCGACGGCGGCCTCGTGAGCGCCTGTGTCGTCACCGAGTACGGACCGCAGGAGCGCCCCGCCCTCGCGGCGATCGGCATGGTCCTCGTCGCCGAACGGCACGCCCGAAAGGGGGTGGGACGCCGACTGATGCGCCACGTCGTCTCAGCGATGGGCACCACACCCCTCACCCTGCATGCCACGCCGTACGGCCGACCCCTCTACGAGGAACTCGGCTTCAAGGTCACCGGGCGGGCGGAGATGGTGTGCGGGCGTTTCACTCCTGGCGGGCCGCAGCCGGCGGTCGCCACCCGGGCGGCGACCGCCGAGGATCTCGCTGCGATCCTCCGGCTCGACGAGCAGGCGTTCGGGACCGACCGTACCCACATCGTCACCCGACTGCCGGCCTTCGCCGACCAGTTGCGCGTGGCGGAGGAGGACGGGCGGATCATCGGCTACGCGGCCGCCTGGCCGAACATGGACACCCATGTCGTCGGTCCGCTCATCGCGCGTGACACGCCCGTGGCCCGGGCCCTCATCGCCTCCCTCGCCGCCCACACCGACCGTCCCCTGCGCACCGACATCGACGTCCGGCACACCGAGCTGCTCGCGTGGGTGAAGGAGCGCGGTCTGGCGTCCGTCGCCTTCAACTCGGTGATGTCGTACGGGATCACCGAGCTGCCCGGGGACTGGAGCCGTCGGTTCGCCCCGGTCACGGTCGCGGCGGGCTGAAGGGCCCTGATACCGACACGCCGGCTCCCCCGGGGATCGGGAAACCGGCGTCGTCTCACTGAAGCGGCCCGTCAGGCGGCCTCCACGGCGGCCGTGGCGAAGGCGTGGTCCTGCTCCGGCGCACCACCGCCGACACCGATCGCCCCGATCAGGCGGCCGTCGCGATGCACCGGCGCACCGCCGGCGATGAACAGCAGCGGCCGGTCGAGCGCGGTGGGCAGGGTGTGGAAGAGACCTCCGGGCTGCACGGCGTCGACGAGGTCGGCAGTGGGCGTGTTCAGCTGGAGAGCCGTGTAGGCCTTGCGGGTGCTGGTCTCGCCGGAGATCAGCACGGCACGGTCGTCACGCCGGAAGGCGAGCAGATGGCCGCCCGCGTCCAGGACGGTGACGCTGACCGTGACACCTGCGGCCTCGGCGGCACGTCGGGCGGCGGTGACGAGGACGTCGGCGTCCTGGGTGGTCAGCGGGGCGACTGCGGTGGTGGTGCTCATGAGGTGGTTCTCCTGGAAACTCGCTGGATCGTGCTGATCCGGGCCGCAGGGAAGGCGATGAATCTGGTCGGCCCGGTGGCTCAGTAGTGGATGGCGGTCCGCTGCTCGGCCGAGACGGATCCCGTGACGACGGTGATGGGGCCCCCGGCGCGGCGTTCCAGGGCGGCCGAGAGGAAGGCCAGGCCCAGAGCTCCCACGGCCAGGACGGCACCGACCCAGTTGGGGGCGGTGTAGCCGAAACCTGCCGCGATCACGAGGCCGCCGAGCCATGCGGACAGGGCGTTGCCCAGGTTGAAGGCGCCGATGTTCACGGCGGAGGCCAGCGTCGGTGCACAGTGCGCCTGGTCGAGGACGCGCTTCTGGAGCGGCGGGACGCTGGCGAAGCCCAGTGCGCCGATCAGGGCGATCGTGACGGCCGACAGCAGCTTGTTGTGCGCGGTGAGGGTGAACACCGCCAGGACGACGGCCAGGGCGCCCAGGGAGACGTACAGCATGGGCATCAGGGCGCGGTCGGCGAACTTGCCGCCCACGAGGTTGCCGCCGACCATGCCGAGACCGAAGAGGACCAGCAGCCAGGTGACGGAGCCGTCGGCGAAGCCCGCTGTGTGGGTCATCATCGGGGCGATGTAGGTGATGGCCGCGAAGACGCCGCCGAAGCCGAGGACGGTCATCGCCATCGCGAGCAGCACCTGCACGTTCTTGAAGGCAGCGAGTTCGTGCCGCAGGCGCACCCCCTCCGGCTTGGGCATGTCGGGGACGAGCCGGGCGATGCCGACCAGGCCGACGACGCCGAGGGCGGCGACGATGCCGAAAGTCACCCGCCAGCCGACGGACTGCCCGACGAGCGTGCCCAGTGGAACGCCGACGACGTTGGCGACGGTCAGGCCCGTGAACATCATCGCGATGGCTCCGGCCTTCTTGTCCGGGGCGACGAGGTCCGCCGCGACGACCGAGCCGATCCCGAAGAAGGCGCCATGGGCCAGCGAGGCGACGACGCGGCCGATCAGCATGACGGTGAAGGCGGGAGCGAGTGCCGAGAGCAGGTTGCCGACGATGAACAGGCCCATCAGCAGCATCAGCATCCGCTTACGGGAGACCTTGGTGCCCAGAACGGTCATCAGCGGGGCGCCGAACATGACACCGAGCGCGTAGCCGGTCACCAGGTAGCCGGCGGTGGGGATGGAGACCCCGTAGTCGCTGGCGACCTCGGGCAGCAAGCCCATGATCACGAACTCGGTCGTGCCGATCCCGAAGGCCCCGATCGCGAGGGCCAGAAGCGCGAGAGGCATGGAGGGGTACACCTTCCCAGACGATTGCAGGAGCGCTTTACGTGCGAATACAATAGTTGCACACGCTGCCTATAAGCCAACGCCGTCAATTGCGGATCTGTTCTATCCTGGGTGTCAGCCGCTCCGGGACGGAGGAAACGCCAATGACAGCGACGGACCCCGCACTCACCGCTCTCGCCCAGAGCTGGTGCGCCCTCTCCCTGCTGCACGGGAGGATCGAGGCCCACATCGAGCGCGCTCTACAGGCCAAGCACGACCTCAGCGCGCGCGAGTACTCCCTGCTCGACGTGCTCAGCCGACAGCACGACGGGGACGGAGGCCACCTCCAGATGAAGCAGGTCGCCGACGCGGTCGTCCTCAGCCAGAGCGCCACCACACGTCTGGTCACCCGGCTCGAGGACCGCGGGCTCCTGGAGCGCTACCTGTGCCCCACCGACCGCCGAGGCATCTACACGAACGTCACCGAGGCAGGCCTCAAGCTGCTGGAGGAGGCCCGGCCGACCAACGACGCCGCCCTGCGCGAGGCCCTCGACGAGGCGGCGAAGAATCCGGAGCTGGCCCCGCTGGTCCGGGTCGTGGAGACGCTGAAGGCTCCGGTGCCCGTTTAGAGTCCGCTCGCACCGGCCGTTCCTGCGGAGGATCCGGCCGTTCCTGCGCAGGGTCCGGCCGGCGCTGCGTAGGGTGCGGCCCATGGGAGATCTTGAGATACGCCCCGCGACCGCCGACGACGTACCCGCGATCGTCGGCATGCTCGCGGACGACCCCTTGGGTGCACAGCGCGAGTCACCCGACGACCTCACCCCTTACCTGGCCGCGCTGGAGCGGCTCAGCGCCGACCCGAACCAGCGCCTGGTCGTGGCGGTCCGGGAGGGCCGCGTCGTCGGCACGCTCCAGCTCACGATCATCCCCGGGCTGTCCCGACGCGGTGCGACCAGGTCGATCATCGAAGGCGTACGCGTCCATGCCGACGAGCGCGGCAGCGGCCTGGGAACACAGCTCATCGAGTGGGCGATCGATGAATCCCGGCATCAGGGTTGCCAGTTGGTCCAGCTGACCTCCGACAACACACGAACCGATGCCCACCGCTTCTACGAACGGCTCGGCTTCACGGCCTCCCACACGGGCTTCAAACTCTCGTTGTGACCGACGTGGAGGAGGGCCTGTTTCACGTGAAACACGCCCTCCTCCACGTCACCGTCTAACCGATCCCACGCCAACCCTCAGGGTCGACCCCGCCCGGCACCGGAGCCCCTTCCTCGTACGGCTGACGTGTGAACACGAACGAACCGAGGTCCAGATGGCTCACGGACCCGTCCGGCCGCCGTACGGCCTTCAACGGCTCTCCGGCGTAGTAACCCTCCAGGCCGGTCCAGGTGCCGTCGCCGTTCGGTCGGAACCGCGAGCGTCGCCCGTTGCCCGACAGCGGTTCCAGTGAGGCGAGTCCGTCGGCCGTGAGCCGCAGGGCGAAGGCGTACGTACCCCAGTACCACTGCCCCGTCAGCTCCAGCATCGACGGGTCCACGTCACTCAGCGGCCTCCATGGGGCGGGCATGCGCGGCTCCGCCTCGGCGACGATACGGACGAGATCGGCGGCGATGCCGGACACCAACGGGCCCGAGGTGCAGTTGGCGAGCACGACCGCCGCCACGTCGTCCTCCACGCTGATGCTCACATTCGCCAGGAAGCCCGGCAGGGATCCGCTGTGCCCCACGAGCAGCCGGCCGTGCCTGCGCTGAATCTGCATGCCGAGGCCGTAGGTGTCACCGGACATCACATCCGCGGCTTCCGCCGGTGCCGCCGGAGTACGCATCTCCCGCACGGTCTCGGCACTCAGCACCCTCTCGTCGCCCCTCGCCAGGAAGGCCGCGAACCGGGCCAGGTCTGCCGTGGTCGACCAGAGTTGACCGGCGGGTGCCATACGACCGAGGTCCTCGGCGGGCTCGGGCAGCAGCACGTCGGCCCAGGGGTGCACGGCCCAACCGCCCGCATGCGGGGCCCGCGGTCGCACGCCGGTCCGATCGAGCCCCAGCGGTTCGAGCACTTCACGCCGTAGCGCATCCTCCCAGGAGGTCCCCCGCAGCTCCTCGACGAGCGCGCCCAGCAACGTGTAGCCGGGATTCGAGTAGTGGTGCCGTCGGCCGACGGGGTGCAGGAGAGGCTGCTCACCGAGCACGTCGGACAGTTCCGGCCGCAGGGATCCGGGCGTGCGCTCCCACCACGGACCGGGCGACTCGGCCGCCAGCCCGCCCGTGTGCGCGAGCAGTTCGGCGATCGTGGCCTCCCCCGCACCGGTACCCGGCACGTACTTCTCCAGTGGATCCTCGAGGCCGAGCAGTCCCTCGTCCCGCAGGCGCATCACGAGAACGGCGGTGAAGGTCTTGGTGATCGAGCCGATGCGGTACTGGACGTGCTCGTCGGGCTCTTCCCCGGCCACCGATGTCCGGGCGCCGTGCCACACAGCCCGCCCGTCCCGGACGACGGCCGCGACCAGCGACGGGGCCCGCCCCTGGGCCTGTGCCACGGCGATCCGGTGCAGCAGCGCACGACTCGTCGCGGGAAACAGCTCTTCCTTGGGTGTCGTCATGGCCCAAGTCCACCTGGCTCGACCCGGCGAGTCGACCTCATTTCGCCGCCGACACCGGCTCAGGTCTGCGCCATGTCCACGAACCGCGAGTAGTGACCCTGGAAGGCGACCGTGATCGTCGCCGTCGGGCCGTTTCGGTGCTTGGCCACGATCAGGTCGGCCTCACCCGCACGCGGCGACTCCTTCTCGTAGGCGTCCTCGCGGTGCAGCAGGATGACCATGTCAGCGTCCTGCTCGATGGAACCGGACTCACGCAGGTCGGAGACCATCGGCTTCTTGTCCGTGCGCTGCTCGGGACCACGGTTCAGCTGGGAGAGCGCGATGACCGGGACCTCCAGCTCCTTGGCCAGCAGCTTCAGGTTCCGGGACATGTCCGAGACCTCCTGCTGACGGCTCTCGGCCCGCTTGGAACCGCCGGACTGCATCAGCTGGAGGTAGTCGATGACCACCAGCCGCAGGTCGTTCCGCTGCTTGAGGCGGCGACACTTGGCGCGGATCTCCATCATCGACAGGTTCGGGGAGTCGTCGATGTAGAGCGGGGCCGCCGAGACGTCCGGCATCCGCCGGGCCAGGCGGGTCCAGTCCTCGTCCGTCATCGTGCCCGACCGCATATGGTGCAGGGCGACCCGGGCTTCGGCGGACAGCAGACGCATCGCGATCTCGTTGCGCCCCATTTCGAGCGAGAAGATCACGCTCGGCAGGTTGTTCTTGATCGAGGCGGCCCGCGCGAAGTCGAGCGCGAGCGTGGACTTACCCATGGCGGGACGAGCCGCGATGACGATCATCTGGCCCGGGTGCAGCCCGTTCGTGAGCGAGTCGAAGTCCGTGAACCCTGTGGGTACACCGGTCATCTCACCGCTGCGCGAGCCGATCGCCTCGATCTCGTCGAGCGCACCCTCCATGATGTCGCCGAGCGGCAGATAGTCCTCGCTGGTGCGCTGCTCGGTGACCGCGTAGACCTCCGCCTGGGCACGGTTGACGATCTCGTCGACGTCGTCGTCGGCCGCGTATCCCATCTGCGTGATGCGCGTGCCCGCCTCGACCAGGCGGCGCAGCACCGCCCGCTCATGGACGATCTCCGCGTAGTAGGCGGCGTTGGCGGCCGTGGGCACCGTCTGGACGAGGGTGTGCAGGTACGAGGCCCCGCCGATCTTGTTGATCTCACCGCGCTTGGTGAGCTCGGCGGCGATCGTGATGGGGTCGGCCGGCTCGCCCTTGGCGTAGACGTCGAGAACGGCCTGGTAGATCGTCTCGTGGGCCGGCTTGTAGAAGTCGTGACCCTTGAGGATCTCGACGACGTCGGCGATGGCGTCCTTGGAGAGCAGCATGCCGCCGAGGACGGACTGCTCGGCTTCGATGTCCTGCGGCGGCACCCGCTCGAACGCCGGGGCGGCGCCGCCGTCCCATGCCCCGCTGTCCCTGCCGCGTTCGTGCTGCTCGTCGCGGCCCCGGGCTCCCTCACCGCGTCGGCGGGAGGCGGGCAGACGATCACTGGGACCGCTGTCGGCCCACGGGTCGTCCAAGGGCTCGGAAATGCTCACCGAGCCACCTCCTCCCGTCCGCCGCAGCAGACCTCGCCGTGCCCCTCTTTTTCTACGGCACGGCACTGACAAATGAGACGCCCAACTCCGGTTAGCCAGCGCCGGTTTTGTGACGTTTTGAAAACCGGCGGACGGAGCGGGCGCCGGACCACGTTAGGCCTGTCGGCACCGTCAGCCAATCTGGTTATCCACAGGCCATGTGGACGACGGCCCAGATGCTGTGGAGAACTCCTCAAAACCTGTGCACGACCCGGTGGACAGGCCTGTGAACAAGCACCGCGCCGCCCCAGAGGTACGTCTGTGACCTGCGGCTTTGCCGTCCACCGGCTGTGCAGAAGAAAAACTTTCCCAACCGGCGCAAGATCGCTTCGAATGGTGCACAGCAGTGCGTACCGCTGGGCGGGAGGTAAGGGGCACAAACCTTTGCATCTCTTACCTGTGGACGATTAGATTGGTGCACATGACACAGGCCCCCGCGCGTCACCGAACCGGCCGGAGACAGCACGACCGAGAGATCGTCTCGTTGGCCGTGCCGGCCTTCGGCTCTCTCGTCGCCGAGCCCCTCTTCCTCATGGCGGACACCGCGATCGTGGGCCATTTGGGCACGGCCCAACTCGCCGGCCTCGGCGTCGCCTCGGCCCTGTTGATGACCGCCGTCAGTGTCTTCGTCTTCCTCGCCTACGCCACGACAGCGGCGGTCGCCCGCCGCGCCGGCGCGGGCGACCTCCAGGCCGCCATCCGCCAGGGCATGGACGGCATCTGGCTGGCACTGCTCCTCGGCGCTGCCGTCGTCGCCGTCGTCATGCCGACGGCGTCCGCCGTCGTGGACCTCTTCGGCGCCTCGGACGCAGCGGCCCCCTATGCCACCACGTACCTGCGCATCTCCGCGCTCGGCATACCGGCCATGCTCGTCGTCTTCGCCGCGACCGGCGTGCTGCGCGGCCTCCAGGACACCAAAACCCCTCTCTACGTCGCCATCGCCGGATTTGTCGCCAACGGTGCTCTCAACACGGGGCTCGTCTACGGCGCCGACCTGGGGATCGCCGGATCCGCCTGGGGCACCGTCATCGCCCAGTGGGGCATGGCCGTGGTCTATCTCGCAGTGGTTCTGCGCGGTGCGCGCAAGCACGGTGCCTCGCTTCGCCCGGACGCCGCCGGAATCAGGGCCTCTGCACAGGCCGGTGTGCCCCTGCTGGTTCGCACCCTCTCCCTGCGAGCGATCCTGATGATCGCCACGGCGGTCGCCGCCCGTCTCGGTGATGCCGACATCGCCGCACACCAGATCATCCTGTCCCTGTGGAACCTGCTCGCCTTCGCCCTCGACGCCATCGCCATCGCGGGACAGGCCATCATCGGGCGCTACCTCGGAGCCGGTGACGCACAAGGCGCCCGCGACGCATGCCGTCGCATGGTCGAGTGGGGGATCGCCGTCGGGGTCGTCCTCGGCATCCTGGTCGTCATCGCCCGACCGGCATTCCTGCCCCTGTTCACCAGTGACTCCGCGGTCAAGGACTCGGCGCTGCCCGCCCTGCTCATCGTCGCCCTCTCACAGCCGATCTCCGGCATTGTCTTCGTCCTGGACGGGGTCCTGATGGGCGCTGGCGACGGCCCCTACCTGGCCTGGGCGATGCTGCTCACTCTGGCGGTCTTCACCCCCGTCGCCCTGCTGGTGCCGGTATTGGGCGGTGGACTCACCGCCCTCTGGGCCACCATGATGCTGATGATGACCGTGCGGATGGTGACGCTGGGGCTCCGGACCCGCTCGGGCCGCTGGATCGTGACGGGCGCGACCCGCTGACCGCCGGGCTCGGCCCTCGCTGACTGTTTCACGTGAAACACCGTGTTTCACGTGAAACGGCAATGGTGCCGGAACGACGATGGGGCCGCACCCGAAGGGTGCGACCCCATCGCTCACTGCCTCAGCGAGCGCGACACTCAGGCCGCGACGACCTCGATGTTGACCTTGGCGGCAACCTCGGGGTGCAGACGCACGGACGTCTCGTGAGCGCCCAGCGTCTTGATCGGCGAGCCCAGCTCGATGCGGCGCTTGTCGACCTCGGGGCCACCGGAAGCCTTGATCGCGGAAGCGATGTCGGCCGGGGTGACGGAACCGAAGAGACGACCGGCGTCGCCGGAGCGGACAGCCAGACGGACCTTGACGCCTTCGAGCTGGGCCTTCACCTGGTTGGCCTGCTCGATGGTCTGGATCTCGTGGATCTTACGAGCACGACGGATCTGCTCGACGTCCTTCTCGCCACCCTTGGTCCAGCGGATAGCGAACTTCCGCGGGATCAGGTAGTTGCGAGCGTAACCGTCCTTGACGTCGACGACGTCGCCCGCGGCACCGAGGCCGGAGACCTCGTGGGTCAGGATGATCTTCATGTGTCGGTCACCCTTCCCTTATCGCGCGGTGGAGGTGTAGGGCAGCAGCGCCATCTCACGGCTGTTCTTGACGGCCGTGGCGACGTCACGCTGGTGCTGCGTGCAGTTGCCGGTCACGCGGCGGGCACGGATCTTGCCGCGGTCGGAAATGAACTTCCGCAGCATGTTCGTGTCCTTGTAGTCCACGTACGTGACCTTGTCCTTGCAGAAAGCGCAGACCTTCTTCTTCGGCTTGCGCACAGGCGGCTTCGCCATGGTGTATCTCCTGTGTGATCAAGAAGTTGGGGTGCGAACCCGCCCTAGAAGGGGGGCTCGTCCGAGTAGCCGCCGCCACCGCCACCGCCGCCGGAGCCACCGCCCCAGCCGCCGCCACCGCCCTGGTTGCCACCGGCGGGAGCGCCGGTCGCCCACGGGTCGTCGGCGGGAGCGCCGCCGCCCTGCTGGCCGCCACCGGAGCCGCCGCCCCAGCCGCCGCCACCCTGGGCGCCACCGCCACCGCCGCCGTAACCGCCCTGGCCACCGCGGCCGGTGGTCTTGGTGACCTTGGCCGTGGCATTGCGCAGGCTGGCGCCGACTTCCTCGACGTCCAGCTCGTAGACCGTGCGCTTGACGCCCTCACGGTCCTCGTAGGACCGCTGCTTCAGCCGGCCCTGCACGATGACGCGCATGCCTCGCTGGAGCGACTCGGCGACGTTCTCCGCCGCCTGACGCCAGACCGAGCAGGTCAGAAAGAGGCTCTCGCCGTCCTTCCACTCGTTCGTCTGGCGGTCGAAGGTGCGGGGAGTGGACGCGACACGGAACTTCGCGACGGCCGCACCGGAGGGGGTGAAGCGCAGCTCGGGGTCGTCGACAAGATTGCCGACCACCGTGATGACGGTCTCGCCTGCCATGGGGGAACCTCTCGGCGGGTTTGCTCTGGCTGCTTGCTACTCGAATCCCGGGATCAGCTGAGCGTGAGAGCTCAGTGGGTCTCGGGACGGAGGACCTTGGTCCGGAGGACCGACTCGTTCAGGTTCATCTGGCGGTCGAGCTCCTTGACGACCGCAGGCTCGGCCTGCAGGTCGATGACCGAGTAGATGCCCTCGGGCTTCTTCTTGATCTCGTACGCGAGACGACGACGGCCCCAGGTGTCGACCTTCTCGACCTTTCCGCCGCCGTCACGGACGACAGAGAGGAAGTTCTCGATCAGCGGGGAGACAGCGCGCTCCTCGACGTCGGGGTCGAGGATGACCATCACCTCGTAGTGACGCATGTGGAACCCACCTCCTTTGGACTCAGCGGCCACGGTCGTTCCGTGGCAGGAGGGTTGTGATGCGTAGGCAACGGTATCGGCCACCACTGACAATCGGGGGTTCTGTGGAGAAGCCCCTGCCGTGACATGGGCAGACACCGGTGCGGACGGTACAGACTACCCGCTCAGCGGCTTGCGGTTGAAATCCGGCTGTCAGGGCAGCCAATCTGTACACATCGGGTGTGTATGGCGCTACGGTGCGCCGACTTTCGCAGGAGGTGCCCTATGGCACAGGCAATGCGACCCAACACCGCCGGCGGCCTCTTCGCCACGGACGGCAAGCCCCACCCCCTCCAGGACATCCTGCTCGCGGTAACCCTGGTGCTGGGCATCACGTCGTTCATCACGGCCCTCGTCGACGAGGACCTGCATCTGCTGAGCTCCTGGACCGGCCTGGTGGGCATTCTCACCGGTGCGTACGGCCAGTGGGTCTCGGAGACGACCCGGGAGCGCTTCGGCCTGATCCTCGGCCTCGGTGCCGCGGGTGTCGGGTTCTTCCTGGGCATGGCGCACGGCGGTCTCTTCGGCGGTCTCGTCGACTGACGCCAGGGACACTCCTTCCGAACACCGGGCGACGCCCCGGCCGCTCACGGGCCGGGGCGAAGGTCCCGTACGCCCAACCGGCGCGCATCCAAGGCGCAGTAGGCTTCGCGCGAGAGCCGGAGCCCCTGACCCTATGGGGACACACCAGCCCGAGGAGCGCCCCGAAATGAGCCTGACCCTGAGGACCATCAGTCGCGAGCAGCATCTGGCCTACATCCAGAGCCTGCCGTCGGCGAGCCACATGCAGGTCCCGGCCTGGGCTGACGTCAAGGCGGAGTGGCGCTCCGAGAACCTCGGGTGGTTCGACGACAGGACGGGCGAGCTGGTCGGTGCCGGTCTGGTCCTCTACCGGCAGCTTCCCAAGATCAAGCGCTACCTCGCCTACCTGCCCGAGGGCCCGGTCATCAACTGGTTCGCGCCAAATCTCCAGGAGTGGATCGAGCCGATGCTGGCGCACCTGAAGCAGCAGGGCGCCTTCTCGGTGAAGATGGGGCCGCCGGTGGTCATCCGGCGCTGGGACGCCACCTCCATCAAGCAGGGCATCCAGAACCCCGACGTGAAGCGGCTGCGCGACATCGAGGCCGACCACATCGAGCCGCGCGCCTTCGAGGTCGCCGACAAGCTGCGCCGCATGGGCTGGCAGCAGGGCGAGGACGGCGGCGCCGGCTTCGGCGACGTCCAGCCCCGCTACGTCTTCCAGGTGCCGCTGGCCAACCGCTCCCTCGAAGAGGTCCACAAGAACTTCAACCAGCTGTGGCGCCGCAACATCAAGAAGGCCGAGAAGGCCGGCGTCGAGGTCGTCCAGGGCGGCTACCAGGACCTCGAGGAATGGCAGCGGCTGTACGAGATCACAGCCGTGCGCGACCACTTCCGCCCGCGACCGCTGTCGTACTTCCAGCGCATGTGGACGGCCCTCAACAGCGAGGACCCCAACCGCATGCGGTTGTACTTCGCACGGCACAACGGTGTGAACCTGTCGGCGGCGACGATGCTGATCGTCGGCGGGCACGTCTGGTATTCCTACGGCGCCTCCGACAACATCGGCCGCGAGGTCCGGCCCTCGAACGCGATGCAGTGGCGGATGCTGCGCGACGCCTACGCCCTCGGCGCCACCGTCTACGACCTGCGCGGTATCTCCGACTCGCTGGACGAGACCGACCACCTCTTCGGTCTGATCCAGTTCAAGGTGGGCACGGGCGGGCAGGCCGCCGAGTACCTCGGCGAGTGGGACTTCCCGCTGAACAAGCTGCTGCACAAGGCGCTCGACATCTACATGTCGCGCCGCTGATGTCACCTTCAGTGCTTCCATACCTCTGATACACGGCAACCACGAGAAAGGTTCCAGGTCCGGCCATGGCGCTCACGCTCTACGTCGACACCGCGCGCTGGCGGGCGCACCACAAGCACGTGCAGGAGCAGTTCCCCGGCCTCGTGCCGGTCTGCAAGGGCAACGGTTACGGCTTCGGGCACGAGCGGCTGGCGGAGGAGGCCACGCGGCTGGGCTCGGACGTCCTCGCCGTCGGCACGACGTACGAGGCCGCCCGGATCAAGGACTGGTTCGGCGGTGACCTGCTGGTGCTGACGCCGTACCGGCGTGGCGAGGAGCCCGTGCCCCTGCCGGACCGGGTCATCCGCTCGGTGTCGTCGATAGACGGCGTGTACGGCCTCGTCGGCGCCCGTGTGGTGATCGAGGTGATGTCCTCGATGAAGCGGCACGGCATCGGTGAGCAGGACCTGTCCCAGCTGCACGCCGCCATCGAGAACATCCGCCTGGAAGGCTTCGCGATCCACCTGCCGCTGGACCGCACCGACGGCTCGGACGCGGTCGAGGAGGTCATCGGCTGGATGGACCGGCTGCGCGCCGCCCGGCTGCCGCTCCACACCATGTTCGTCAGCCACCTCAAGGCCGAGGATCTCGCCCGGCTCCAGCAGCAGTTCCCGCAGACGCGGTTCCGGGCCCGCATCGGCACGCGCCTGTGGCTGGGGGACCACGAGGCCACCGAGTACCGCGGCGCGGTCCTGGACGTCACGCGCGTGGCCAAGGGCGAGCGCTTCGGCTACCGCCAGCAGAAGGCGGCCTCCGACGGCTTCCTGGTCGTCGTGGCGGGCGGTACGTCGCACGGGGTGGGCCTGGAGGCCCCCAAGGCGATGCACGGCGTCATGCCGCGTGCCAAGGGCGTCGCCCGGGCCGGCCTCGCGACGGTCAACCGGAACCTTTCTCCCTTCGTCTGGGGCGGCAAGCAGCGCTGGTTCGCCGAGCCGCCGCACATGCAGGTCTCGATCCTGTTCGTGCCCGCGGACGCCCCGGAGCCGAAGGTCGGCGAGGAGCTGGTGGCCCATCTGCGGCACACCACCACGCAGTTCGACCGGCTCGTGGACCGCTGACCGGCGCACGCACCGACGGGCCCGGCACAGCGAGAAGGCCGTACACGGTGTCCCGTGTACGGCCTTTCGCATCGTTCGCTCAGAGCGAACCGCCCGTCGCGCCCCGCCTGCCCCATTCGACCTGCGGTCCGTCGAACTGAGCGGCCGCGTGCCGGGCGGGTCGGGCCGCGGGGCCGAGGACGAAGACGTCCTGAGCGCCGTCGAGCACTCCGCCCGAGGGATCGTCGTCCCCGGACCGGCGGACCGGATCCCGCTCCGGCATGAGGATGTCACGCACGACCGTGACGCACAGATACAGCGTGCCCAGCAGGTGCAGGCCGATGGCCCAGTGGTAGCCGTCGGTGGGCAGCCCCTTGTGGGCGTCTCCGCTGGTCGTGTACGCGAGGTACATCCAGATCCCCAGGAAGTAAGCCACCTCGCAGGCCTGCCAGATCAGGAAGTCCCGCCACTTCGGCCGGGCCAGGGCGGCCAGGGGCACCAGCCACAGGACGTACTGCGGCGAGTAGACCTTGTTGGTGAGGATGAACGCCGCGACGATCAGGAAGGCGAGCTGGGCGAACCTCGGGCGGCGCGGAGCGGTCAGCGCGAGCACCGCGACTCCCGCGCAGCACACCAGCATCAGCAGCGTGGCGAGTGTGTTGACGGTGTCGGTGCTGAGCGGGTCGTCCGAGTTCTGAGCCATGATCAGCCAGAAGGAGCCGAAGTCGACGCCCCGTTCCTGGCTGAACGTGTAGAACTTCGACCAGCCCTCGAACGCGAAGAGCATCACCGGCCCGTTCACGACGACCCAGGCGACGATCGCACCGCCCACAGCCGCCCCGAACTCACGCCACTTGCCCGCGCGCCAGCACAGCACCAGCAGCGGCCCGAGGATCAGGAAGGGATACAGCTTGGCGGCCGTGGCGAGTCCCAGCAGGACTCCGAAGGCGAGGGAGCGGCCGCGCGACCACATCAGCATCGCCGCGGCCGTCAGGGCCACCGCGAGCAGGTCCCAGTTGATGGTCGCCGTCAGCGCGGCGGCAGGCGCCAGGGCGACGAGCAGGCCGTCCCAGGGACGCCGGGCATGGGTGCGGGTCACGCAGACGGCGATGACCGACGCACACGCCATCAGCATCCCGGCGTTGACCATCCAGTACCACTGCTCCTGGTCCTGGATGGTGCCGCTGCCGGGCGTGAGCCAGGAGGCGACCTCCATGAAGACGCCGGTGAGCACCGGGTACTCCAGGTACTGCATGTCACCGGGGAGCTTGTCGAAGTACGGCACGAGCCCGTCGGCGAAGCCACGCCCCTGGTAGAGGTGCGGGATGTCCGAGTAACACGCGTGCGTGTACTGGGAGCTGGCCCCGAAGAACCAGGCGCCGTTGTAGCAGGGCGCCTTCTGGACCAGGCCGAGGGCGAACATGCCGATCGCCACCAGCGCGATCACCCGCACGGGAGTCCACCTGGACGCCCCGAGCAGGGCACGCCGCCCGAGCGGGCCGCCGATCAGCTCGCTGCCGGCCGCGGCGACCTCGTCCTCCTGGGTCGGCCGCACCGGGCCCGGCTCGTGGACGCTCGCTTGCGTCGATTCTGCACTGGCCATGCCGCACATCCTGCCGTACGCGTCTGTCCATACGCCGAGGGCCGCCACACCGGGTAGGTGCGGCGGCCCCTGTTTCACGTGAAACGCCTTCGCGTTTCACGTGAAACACCCAAGCCGGGCGATCGGTGGGCTATCCGGCGGGGCCTCCGAAGAAGCCGCCGTTGCCGTTTCCTCTGGTGTTGCCGCCGTCCTCGCTCGTATCGCTCGGCGAGGGCGAGGGCGACACGTCTCCGCCTGTACTGCCGCCGTTCTCCGTACCGCCGTCGTTCTCACAGCCGAAGAACCCACAGGTGTCACTCGGCGAGGGCGACGGAAGCGTCGGGGTCTCGCTGGGCGTGGCGCTCGGCGACGAGGACGGGGTTTCGCTGGGCGTAATGCTCGGGGTCGGGGTCGGAGTCGGAGCACCCACCGCGTCCTGGATCTTGCCGATCGTCTCGGGATCCGGGAAGCCGAGGTCGGGCTTGCCTTTCAGCGCGGCCTTCATGTACTCGGTCCACACCAGCGTGGGGACGTCACCGCCGTGAATGGACTCCTCACCCGCCGTGCCGTTCATGGAGAGCAGCTTGGCGCTCTTGGGGTCCTCACGGAACATGGCGATTGAGGTCGACAGCTGCTTGGTGTAACCGACGAACCAGGCCGACTTGTTCTCGTCCGTCGTACCGGTCTTGCCGGCCGCCGTACGCCCCAGGGACAGGGCGTTCTTACCCGTACCGTTCTGGATGACGTTCTCCAGAACGTTCGTGACGTTGTTCGCCACGTTCTCGGGCATCGCCCGCGTGACCCTCGGCTTCTCGAACCCTTCGATCTCCTTACCGTTGAACTTGACGCTGGTCACCGAGTACGGGGCGGCCTGCTTGCCTGCGGCGGCGAACGTCGCGTAGGCGTCGGCCATGCGGATCGCGCTGGGGGTCGACGTACCGAGCGCGAACGACGGATTGAGCTCCTGCACCATGCTCTGGTCCAGGATCCCGGATCGCTTGGCGACTTCCCGCACCCGCGCCATGCCCACATCCACGCCGAGCTGCACGAACGGCGTGTTGACGGACTGCTCCATCGCCTTGCGCAGGGTGATGTAGCCCCACGGGTGGTCGCTCTCGTTCTGCTGCCGGAAAATCGAGTTGTCCTTGCGCAGGTAATAGGAGCCGTCCGGCTTCCTGACCTTCAGGTCGTCGTTGCCGTTGTACTTGCTCAGCGGCGAGACACCGACTCCGTCGCTCCGATAGGTGCCGTACTCCATCGCGGCGGCGAGCACGAACGGCTTCCACGTCGACCCGACGGGGACACCCGAGGTGTCCGCGTTGTTGTTGAAGTGGCCCTTCTCGTAGCCCGCACCGCCGTAGAGCGCGACGATCGCGCCGTCATTGGGCTTCACCGACGCCGCACCGAACTGGACGTGCTTGTCCAGCTCACGCTTCTCCGGGTCCAGCTTTTCCTTCTCGACCTTCTTCACGGCCTTGGCCAGCGCCTCGACCTTGGCCTTCTCGAAGGTCGTCCTGATCTGGTAGCCGCCCCGGTCGAAGTCCTGCTCCGTGATGTTGGAGTTGTTCAGGACGTACTTCTTGGCCGTGTCCACCAGGTAGCTGATCTGGCCGCTCATGCCCTTGGTCGCCTTGCGGCCCTGCGGCTCGGGGTACCTCTTGATCGCCTCCTGATACTGGGCGTCCGTGAGCTTCTTGTCGTTGTGCATCTGCTGGAGGATCCAGCCCCAGCGCTGCTCGGAGCGCTTGCGGTTGGCTTCGGCGCTCGCCGAAGGGTCGAGGCTCTTGTTTCCCGCGGGGTCGAAGTACGTCGGGCCCTTGAGCAGCGCGGCGAGGAAGGCGCACTCACTCGGCTTGAGATCTTCCGCGTTCTTGCCGTAGTACGTCTGGGCGGCGGCCTGGATGCCGTAGGCGCCACGCCCGTAGTACGAAGTGTTGAGGTACCCCTGGAGAATCTCGTCCTTGGTGAGCTTCGTGCCCACCTTGATCGAGATGAACATCTCCTTGAACTTACGGGTGATCGTCTGTTCCTGGCTCAGGTACGTGTTCTTGACGAACTGCTGGGTGATCGTCGAGCCGCCCTGGGTGTCGCCGCCCCGGGCCATGTTCGCCAAGGCGCGGGCGATGCCCATGGGGTCGACGCCCGAGTCCTTGTAGAAGGTCTTGTTCTCGGCCGAGATCACCGCCTGCCGCATGGCCGGAGGGATCCGCTCGATCGTGACGTTCTGCCGGTTCTGGCCGCTGCCCGTCGCGACCATCTGATTGCCGTTCGACCAGTAGTAGACGTTGTTCTGCGACAGGGCCGCCGCGTTCTCCTCGTTGGGGACGCCCACCATGGCGTAACCGATGCCCGCCACGGCCACCAGGCTGCCGAAGAAGCCGATGCACAGACCGGAGACGAGCTTCCAGGACGGCAGCCAGCGCTGCCAGCCGTATTTGCCGGCCCGCGGATAGTCGATCAGCCGCTTCCTGTCTGAGACGGCAGCCGCGCGCCCTCGGCCCCGCCCGGGACCCGCAGGGCCGCCCGGGGCGGCGCGGCGGCCACCACGGCTCGGTTCGGCCGCTCTGCGGCGGCCGCCTCCGGTGCTTCTCTGCGCCGCACGCCGGGCCTCGGCACGGCCGCCGTACGTACGCTCCTCACCCCCCGCGTCATAGGAGCCCGACCCATAGGAGTCGGACGGAGACCCTGTGGCGCCTCGCGGGGCCGCGCGGCGGCCGGAGGACGAGCCGGACTGGCCGCGTCGGGCCGCGGCACGTCCGCCTCCCTGCGGCTGCGGCGGTTTGCGACGGTGCTCGCTCATCGAACGACTACTCCTCGGGCAGGCGCACCCTTGCGCGCCTGGAAACGGCGGCTGGTTTCCGGTCCCCCCGAAGTACGGATGCGGTCGGCTCCGCATTCATCGGTCCCGCATGCACCCGTACTACACCGAAGACGACGACGCTCTCAGGCGTCACTTGGTTCCCGGTGATGTGCATGGCGCACAGACTACGCACCGCCAAAACCTGCCGAGGCCTGAACTTCACCTCAAATCAGGCAACTCGTGTCCGATGAATCGGTGATGTGATCCCGTTCACCACACCCCCTCTTGTCGCATCCGGAAGGCCGTTCTATCGTCGTGATGTATCGAGTCGATACATCAGCGCGACACATCGGGCCGACACATCGGACTGACACATCGGTCCGAGACCTAGGACCGAGACCTCGGATCAAGACATCGGGTACCGCGGCAGAGAGGAGGCGACGATGAGCCGGCGTTCCGGAATCCTCGAGTTCGCCGTACTCGGCCTGCTCCGCGAATCTCCGATGCACGGCTATGAGCTGCGCAAACGACTCAACACGTCACTGGGTGTGTTCCGTGCGTTCAGCTACGGGACGCTCTACCCCTGCCTCAAGACACTGGTCGCCAACGGCTGGCTGATCGAGGAGCCGGGGAACGACACCGAGGCCGCTCACCTCACCGGCCGCCGCGCCAAGATCGTCTACCGGTTGACGGCGGAAGGCAAGGAGCACTTCGAGCAGCTGCTCTCGCAGACCGGGCCCGACGCGTACGAGGACGAGACATTCGCCGCCCGTTTCGCTTTCTTCGGGCAAACCTCACGCGACGTGCGCATGCGCGTGCTGGAGGGCCGCCGCAGCCGGCTGGAGGAGCGCCTGGAGAAGATGCGCCTCTCCCTGGCCCGGACCCGGGAGCGCCTCGACGACTACACGCTTGAGCTCCAGCGCCACGGGATGGAGTCCGTGGAGCGCGAAGTGCGCTGGCTGAACGAGCTCATCGAGAGCGAGCGGGCGGGACGGGACCTGAAGGGCCCCGCCTCCGGGGAGCCCGCTTCGCGTGACACCACATCTGGAGCGTCGGGCGGCCTGCCCCGGCCGGGGGACGACCCCCGTCCGGATACGCCCGACGACACCGCCACGTGAGAGCCCATTGAAGGGCCTCACTCGTACACACAGGGAGCAACCGGAATGGGTTCGGTTCGCGTAGCCATCGTCGGTGTGGGCAACTGCGCCGCATCGCTGGTGCAGGGAGTCGAGTACTACAAGGACGCCGACCCGGCGTCCAAGGTGCCGGGCCTGATGCACGTCCAGTTCGGCGACTACCACGTCCGCGACGTCGACTTCGTCGCCGCGTTCGACGTGGACGCCAAGAAGGTCGGTCTCGACCTGGCGGACGCCATCGGCGCCTCCGAGAACAACACCATCAAGATCTGCGACGTACCCAGCACCGGCGTGACGGTGCAGCGCGGCCACACCCTCGACGGCCTCGGCAAGTACTACCGGGAGACCATTGAGGAGTCCGCCGAGGAGCCGGTCGACATCGTCCAGGTCCTCAAGGACAAGCAGGTCGACGTCCTTGTCTGCTACCTGCCTGTCGGCTCCGAGGACGCGGCGAAGTTCTACGCCCAGTGCGCCATCGACGCCAAGGTCGCCTTCGTCAACGCCCTCCCGGTCTTCATCGCCGGCACCAAGGAGTGGGCGGACAAGTTCACCGAGGCGGGCGTCCCGATCGTCGGTGACGACATCAAGTCCCAGGTCGGCGCCACCATCACGCACCGGGTCATGGCGAAGCTGTTCGAGGACCGGGGCGTCGTCCTGGACCGCACGATGCAGCTGAACGTCGGCGGCAACATGGACTTCAAGAACATGCTGGAGCGCGACCGCCTGGAGTCCAAGAAGATCTCCAAGACACAGGCCGTCACCTCCCAGATCCGCGACCGCGACATGGGCGCGGACAACGTCCACATCGGCCCGTCCGACTACGTGGCCTGGCTCGACGACCGCAAGTGGGCCTACGTCCGCCTGGAGGGCCGCGCGTTCGGTGACGTCCCGCTGAACCTGGAGTACAAGCTGGAGGTCTGGGACTCCCCGAACTCCGCCGGCGTCATCATCGACGCCCTGCGCGCCGCGAAGATCGCCAAGGACCGCGGCATCGGCGGCCCCGTGCTCTCCGCGTCGAGCTACTTCATGAAGTCCCCGCCGGTCCAGTACTACGACGACGAGGCCCGCGAGAACGTCGAGAAGTTCATCAAGGGTGAGGTCGAGCGCTGACGCGCCGCAACTGATCGCTCCTGCCAGGGCTGGGAGGGTCCCCGGGTCGTACGACCCGGGGACCCTCTCCGTATGTGAGGCTGGGCCCCATGGCCGTCGTCCGTGACCTGCGCGTCCTGTTGCGCTTCCAGGGCTTCCGGCGCCTGCTCGGCGTGCGCCTGCTCTCCCAGGGCGCCGACGGCGTCTACCAGGTCGCGCTCGCCGCGTACGTGGTCTTCTCGCCGGAGAAGCAGACCTCGGCGGCCGCGGTCGCCTCCGCCATGGCGGTGCTGCTGCTCCCGTACTCCCTTGTCGGCCCTTTCGCCGGTGTCCTGCTGGACCGCTGGCGGCGCCGCCAGGTCCTGCTGTACGGCAGCCTGCTGCGCGCCCTGCTGGCTGCCGCCACGGCTCTGCTGATACTCAGTCCGGCTCCGGACTGGCTTTTCTACGTCTCCGCCCTGTGCGTCACCGCCGTCAACCGTTTCGTCCTCTCCGGCCTGTCCGCCGCGCTGCCCCGCGTGGTCGACGCCGAGCGCCTCGTCATCGCCAACTCTCTCTCCCCGACCGCCGGGACGCTGGCGGCGACCGCGGGCGGCGGTATCGCCTTCGTCGTCCGCTTGTTCGTGGCGGACTCCGATGCCGCCGTGGTGCTCGTGGGAGCCGTGCTGTATCTGTGCGCCGCCCTGGCGTCACTCAGCATGGCGCGGGAACTCCTGGGCCCCGACCGGAACTTGGTGGGCGAGCGGATCGGTGCGGCTCTCAGGGGCACCGTTCGCGACCTGGTGGCGGGGGTACGTCACCTGGCCGCGCCGCAGCGCCGGGAAGCGGCCTGGGCGCTCGTGGCGATGGCGCTGATGCGCTTCTGCTACGGCGCCCTGCTGGTGATGCTGCTGATGCTCTGCCGGTACGCGCTCACCACGACCACGGACGACGGACTCGCCCTGCTGGGGCTGGCGTTGGGCGTCTCCGGCGCCGGTTTCTTCGCGGCGGCGGTGGTGACGCCCTGGACCGCCGGACGGCTCGGGCCGGGCCGCTGGATCGTCGTGTGCGCGGGTGCCGCTGCCCTCCTGGAGCCCGCTTTGGGACTGCCGTTCGCCACTGCCCCTCTGCTGGCTGCGGCCTTCGTCCTGGGTCTGACCACTCAGGGGGCGAAGATCGCCACGGACACAATCGTCCAGTCCTCCGTCGAGGACGGCTTCCGTGGCCGGATCTTCTCGGTCTACGACGTCCTTTTCAACGTCGCTTTCGTCGGTGCCGCCGCTGTCGCCGCCCTGATGCTGCCGCCGGACGGCCGATCCGTGCCGCTGGTGATCACGATCGCCGTTATCTACGCGGCAGTAGCTATGACTATGGGCCGGTTTGGCCGCCAGTAAGTGTCACATCAATGACACAGAGCCACATCCGACAACTGCGCTGTCAGTGGGGACCGATAACTCACGTGGGTCTTATCTCGCGACATGTTCGCGTCACTCACCCATGTTCAAGCGGGACCCCCTAGTGACTACTCCGCCGCCCCAGGGCAACCCGTTCGCATAGGGCCAGCCCGTGGGTCAGCCCCAGGCCCCGTACCCGCCGCAGGGGGGCTACCCCCAGCAGCCCGGCCAGCCTGGCTTCCCGCCCCAGGGTGCGGCTCCTTATGCGCCGGTTCCGCCGCAGCCGACCGGTCGCAAGCTCAGCTTCAAGACCATCAAGAACATCGCCATCGTCATCGCCGTGGCGAGCATTGCCGTCGGCGGCTACATAACCAGCCGGGACGACGCCAAGACGGCGGCCGTCGGCGACTGCATGCACCGTGGCAGCACCAACGACAACAACCCGGACCTCGAAGTTGTCGAGTGCAGTGATGCGAAGGCTCGGTTCGTGGTGCTGGCCAAGATCGAGGGCGCATACCTCACGCAGACAATGGCGTCGAGCAAGTGTGCGGCCGAAGCCAAGGGCTTCCAGTACACGTACACCGAGAGCGGTGACGGCAAGGACTTCCTGCTCTGCCTGAAGGAGAAGAAGTAAGACAGATACAGGGAGGGGCGGTGTTTCACGTGAAACACCGCCCCTCGATCCGTCTCCCGGGGTCATGTTTCACGTGAAACATGACCCCGTTTTCACAGCCTCAGCCCTCCTGCTCGGCCCACCACTCCTTGAGCGCGGCCACTGCGGAGTCGCGCTCCATCGGCCCGTTCTCCAGGCGCAGCTCCAGCATGTGCTTGTACGCGCGGCCGATGACCGGGCCGGGACCGACACCGAGGATTTCCATGATCTGGTTGCCGTCGAGGTCCGGGCGGATCGAGTCCAGCTCCTCCTGCTCCTGAAGCTTGGCGATCCGCTCCTCCAGACCGTCGTACGCACGCGACAGGGCCGCCGCCTTGCGCTTGTTGCGCGTAGTGCAGTCCGAGCGGGTCAGCTTGTGGAGGCGGTCGAGAAGCGGGCCGGCGTCACGGACGTAGCG
Source organism: Streptomyces azureus (assembly GCF_001270025.1). Classification (NCBI taxonomy): domain Bacteria; kingdom Bacillati; phylum Actinomycetota; class Actinomycetes; order Kitasatosporales; family Streptomycetaceae; genus Streptomyces; species Streptomyces azureus. Next base: position 79,303 of record NZ_DF968198.1, read on the forward strand.
GCGGACCGCCGAGTCCGTCCACTCGCCGGTGCCGTAGCCGTGGAAGCGCAGGTGAAGTTCGACCAGACGTGAGACGTCCTTCACCAACTCGTTGGAGTACTTCAGCGCCGTCATGCGCTTCTTGGTCATCTTTGCCCCGACCACCTCGTGGTGGTGGAACGAGACCCGGCCGTCCTTCTCGAAGCGACGCGTGCGGGGCTTGCCGATGTCATGCAGCAGGGCGGCCAGACGGAGGGTCAGGTCGGGACCGTCGTCCTCCAGCGCCATCGCCTGCTCCAGGACGATCAGCGTGTGGTCGTAGACGTCCTTGTGCCGGTGGTGCTCGTCACGCTCCAGGCGCAGGGCCGGCAGCTCGGGCAGCACGCGGTCGGCGAGGCCCGTCTCGACGAGCAGCGACAGGCCCTTGCGCGGGTGCGGCGACAGGATCAGCTTGTTCAGCTCGTCCCGCACCCGCTCGGCCGAGACGATCTCGATACGCCCGGCCATCTCGTGCATCGCCGCGACCACCTCGGGGGCGACCTCGAAGTCGAGCTGAGCCGCGAATCGCGCGGCCCGCATCATCCGCAGCGGATCGTCCGAGAAGGACTCCTCCGGGGTGCCAGGAGTACGCAGCACACGCGACGCGAGGTCCTCGAGCCCGCCGTGCGGATCGATGAACTCCTTCGCCGGCAGCGCGACGGCCATGGCGTTCACCGTGAAGTCGCGGCGGACGAGGTCCTCCTCGATGGAGTCGCCGTACGACACCTCGGGCTTGCGCGAGGTCCGGTCGTACGCCTCCGACCGGTAGGTGGTCACCTCGATCTGAAAGTGTCGATCAGCGTCTCCGACGCGGGCGCTTTTCTGCGCTCCGACCGTACCGAAGGCGATCCCCACCTCCCAGAGGGCATCCGCCCACGGGCGCATGATCTTGAGTACGTCCTGGGGGCGGGCGTCGGTCGTGAAGTCCAGGTCATTGCCGAGCCGGCCCAGCAACGCGTCCCGGACCGAGCCGCCGACCAGGGCAAGTGAGAACCCGGCCTCCTGGAAGCGGCGGGCAAGGTCGTCGGCGACAGGCTCGACCCGCAGCAGTTCACTCACCGCGCGGTTCTGCACCTGGCTCAGGGCACTGGGCATCTCTTCGTTGGCGTTCGGCACAACAGAAGAGGGTACGTGGCCCGGACGCCCCCGAGCCCCCCTATTCCGCGTGCAGACACGTCCGTCAATACGCGCACAAAGGATGCCCTTGCCCTGTAGAAAACCACTGTCTGCCATACGGCGACATTCCGGACAGCACGGCGTCGGGCCGCGATCTTGTGGAGCGGACCGCGGCACTTCCCCTCAGCGCGCATCGTTACCATGCGTGGACGCACATTCCGACGACCACTGACGACGACGAGGGACGGGCGAGCGCGTGGCCGAGGCGGCAGACTTCCAGGGGACCAGTGCCTCACCTGCCCGCCGGTGGCTACGGCGCACCGGGACACTGCTCGCCAGCGCGCCCCTGCTGGCCGGACTCCTCCAGCTGCCCGCCGCGACGCCGGCGGACGCATCCGGGCAGGAGTCCCCGCAGGCTGCCTCCGGCGCGGGCTCGGTGTCCGTCGCTGTCGACTCGCTCACCCCCAGCGCCCCCACCGAGGGGGACACGGTGAGCGTGACGGGCACGGTGACCAACAACGGCAAGCAGCCGGTCACCGACGCCCACGTCGACCTGCGGGTGGGGCCCTCGCTCGAGACCCGCTCGTCCATCGACGCCCTCGCCAAGAAGAGCGACGACGTCCAGGGCCCCGCCGGTGAGGCGGTCGGCGGCAAGTACACCGAGAAGTTCTCCAAGCTGACCCCCGGCGTCGCGGAGCCCTTCAACATCTCCGTGCCGGTCGACGAGCTGGACCTCGGCCAGGACGGCGTCTACCAGGTGGCCGTCGCGCTCTCCGGTGAGACAGCCGCGCAGCCCTGGGACCAGGTTCTCGGCATCCAGCGCACGTTCCTGCCGTGGCAGCCGGAGGAGGCCGGCACCAAGACGAAGACCACGTTCCTGTGGCCGCTCGTCTCCGACGTCCACATGACGGCCGAGACGGGGTCGAACGAGCAGCAGACGCCGGTCTTCAGCAACGACGACCTCGCCGAGGAGATCTCCCCAGGCGGCCGCCTCGACCAGATGGTGTCGCTGGGCAAGAGTCTCGACCTCACCTGGGTGATCGACCCGGACCTGCTGGCGTCTGTCGACGCGATGACGAAGAACTACCAGGTCAGGGGCGAGGACGGCACCACCACCTCCGGCCGGAGCCAGGCGGTCGCCAAGCAGTGGCTCTCCGAGCTCCAGCAGGCGGTGGCGGGCAAGGAGGTCGTCGCCCTGCCGTTCGGCGATCCGGACCTGGCCTCCCTCGCCCACAACGGCACGAGCGTCACGGGCTCGCTGAGCCACCTCAAGGAGGCCACCGACGCCGTCGACAACACGGTGCCGACGATCCTCCACATGAAACCGTCCACGGACTTCGCCTGGCCCGTGGACGGCGCCGTCGACCCGTCGATCATGAAGGTCGCGACCTCCGCGGGCGCCGACAAGGTGATCGCCCGCAGCGACAGCCTCCAGGACAATCTGTCGTACACGCCCTCCGCGGCCCGGCCCATCGGCGGCGGCACCACGGCGGTCGTCGCGGACGCCAGGATGTCCACTGCGTTCCAGGGCGACCTGACGCAGGCCTCCGCGTCCACGCTCGCCGTGCAGCGTTTCCTGGCGCAGAGCCTGACGCTCGGCCTCCAGACCGGCAAGCAGCGCAGCGTCGTCGTCGCCCCGCAGCGCACGCCCTCCGTGAGCCAGGCGCAGGCGATGGCCGAGGCGCTGGGGGCTCTCCAGGGCGGGAACTGGTCCGAGTCAGAGGACCTCACGGCCGCCGCCAAGGCCAAGCCGGACCCGGCGGCCAACAGGAAGGTGCCGCCCGCCTCCGCATACCCCCCCTCGCTGAGCAAGCAGGAGCTGCCGCGAGCCGCTTTCGAGCAGATCGCGAAGACACAGAAGAACCTCGACAACTTCAAGGTGATCCTGACCGACCAGTCCCGGGTGGTCACCCCCTTCGGGCGAGCCATGAACCGCGAGATGTCCACGTCGTGGCGTGGCCGGGGCGTCGCGGCGTTGGGATACCGCGACGACGTCAAGTCCTACCTCGACGGGCTGATCGACGGAGTGAAGCTGATCAAGAAGTCGGAGACCAAGCTCTCCGGCCGCAGCGCCACGATCCCGGTGACCGTCCAGAACAACCTGGTCCAGGGCGTCGAGCACCTGAAGCTGCGGCTCACGTCCCAGAACCCGACGCGACTGAAGATCGGCGGCAACGCCTACGAGGAGCAGCGGGTCGCCGTGAACGGCGGGCACAGCCAGTCGGTGAAGTTCACCACGTCCGCCAACGCCAACGGGCGGGCGAAGGTCGAGGCCCAGCTGTACACGGAGGACGGCCAGACGTACGGCGAGCCCGTCACCTTCGACGTGAAGGTCACCGAGGTCACGCCCACCGTGATGCTGGTCATCGGCGGCGGCGTCCTGCTCCTGGTCCTCGCCGGCTTCCGTATGTACACCCAGCGCAAGCGCGCCGCCGCCCGCGAGGCCGCCGAGGACACCGCCGGGGAGGCGGACGACGACGTCGACAACCCGGTCGGCGCTCCCCAGAACCCAGAAGCCCCGGGCGACCGTCTCAAGGAGGAGTCCGGGGCCGGCTCGCGGGCAGACGCCCCGCAGCAGCCGAGTGACCCGGCCCCGGACACCGCAGCGGAAAGCGCCGACCCGCCCGGCACGGGTGAGAGAGTGGACCGTTGAGATGTCGTGGCCGGTGGGCCCGGGACGATGAGGTGGGGTAACCATGAACGCGCCGTACGACGGTGACCACGGCCGTGGCGTGGGCAGCTCGGGCTACCCCGAGTCGGGCGAGCCCGAGGGCCCGCCGCCCGAGCACGGCCAGGTGCCGCCGCAGCCGCCCGCGGACATGTACCTCCAGGACGCCTACGCCCAGGACCCCTACCGGGCACAGGACCTCTCCGCCCAGGACCCGGTCGCCGAGGCGCGCTACGACCGCGCCGCGCACCCCCCGCCCCCGCCGGGCACGTACGAGCCGCAGCAGCAGCTGTACGCCCAGCCGCCGCAGTCGCCGTACGCGCCCGACCCCCGGGTGTGGGCGCAGACGCCCCCGCCGGAGCCGGAGGGACCGACGCGGCACCTGCCGTACGGCGACGAAGCCCGGACCACCCAGTTCGTAGGCGTGGACGACCTCGTCTCCCAGGCGGGCGAGCCGCGCCAGGAGCCGGACGCGTTCGCGCACCTCTTCCGGGACCAGCAGCAGGGAAGCGGCCACCCGTCCTATGAGTCCCCGTCGGTCCCCGGCCCGTCCCCGGCCCCGGGGCAGATGGCGCAAGGGCAGTACGCGGCGCAGAGCCCGTACGCGGCGGGCCAGTACCCGGCTCCCGGCGAGACCGTGGCGACGCCGGCAGTGGACGACACCGCCGCCCCGGAGCCCGCTGCCCCGCCCGCGCCGAAAAAGGGCGGCCGCGCCGCCGGCCTGCTGAAATCCAGCGCCGTGATGGCGGCGGGCACGCTGGTCTCTCGCCTCACCGGCTTCATCCGCTCCGCTCTGATCGTGTCGGCCATCGGCGTCGGCTTCCTCGGTGACACCTTCCAGGTCGCCTACCAGCTGCCGACGATGATCTACATCCTCACCGTCGGCGGCGGCCTCAACTCCGTCTTCGTTCCGCAGCTCGTCCGCGCCATGAAGGACGACGAGGACGGCGGCGAGGCGTACGCCAACCGCCTGCTGACCCTCGTCATGGTGGCGCTCGGCGCACTCACCGCGCTGGGGATCGTCGGCGCGCCGCTCCTGATCCGCGTGATGTCCCCCTCGATCGCCAGCGACCCCGCGGCGAACCAGGTCGCCATCACCTTCGTCCAGTACTTCCTGCCCTCGATCTTCTTCATGGGCGTCCACGTGGTGATGGGTCAGATCCTCAACGCCCGCGGGAAGTTCGGCGCGATGATGTGGACCCCGGTCCTGAACAACATCGTCATCATCGTGACGCTGGGCATGTTCATCTACGTCTACGGCACCGCCGCCGACTCCAAGATGAATGTCACGACCATCCCGCCGGAGGGCCAGCGCCTCCTCGGCGTCGGTGTGCTGCTCGGCCTCGTGGTCCAGGCGCTGGCGATGATCCCCTACCTGCGCGAGACCGGCTTCCGGCTGCGGCTGCGCTTCGACTGGAAGGGTCAGGGCCTCGGCAAGGCCGTCACGCTCGCCAAGTGGACGGTTCTGTTCGTCCTCGCCAACCAGGCGGGCGCCATGGTCGTCGTCTGGCTGTCCACCGCGGCGGGCAAGGCCTCGCCCGTCGACGGCACCGGCCTCTCTGCCTACTCCAACGCACAGCTGATCTGGGGCCTGCCGCAGGCCATCATCACGGTCTCCCTCATGGCCGCCCTGCTGCCGCGCCTGGCACGCTCGGCGGCCGAGGGTGACGGCGGCGCCGTCCGCGACGACATCTCCCAGGGCCTGCGCAACACGGCGGTCGCCATCGTGCCGATCGCGTTCGGCTTCCTCTCGCTCGGCATCCCCATGTGCACGCTGATGTTCGGCTCCTCGGGCACCAGCGAGGCCACCAACATGGGCTTCATGCTGATGGCGTTCGGTCTCGGCCTGATTCCGTACTCCGTGCAGTACGTCGTCCTGCGCGCCTTCTACGCCTACGAGGACACCCGAACTCCCTTCTACAACACGGTCATCGTGGCCGCGGTCAACGCGGGCGCCTCGGCGGTCTGCTACTTCGTCATCCCGTCGCGCTGGGCTGTGGTCGGCATGGCCGCCTCGTACGGCCTGGCCTACGCGATCGGCGTCGGCGTCGCCTGGCGCCGCCTGCGCAAGCGGCTGGGCGGGGACCTCGACGGCGCCCGTGTCCTGCGGACCTACGCCCGGCTGTGTATCGCGTCGATCCCGGCAGCCCTGCTCAGCGGCGCGGCCTGCTACGGCATCGGCCGCACGCTCGGCCAGGGCGTCGTGGGCTCGCTCGCCGCGGTGCTGGCGGGTGGTGCCGTTCTGCTCGTGATCTTCTTCATCGCCGCCCGGCGCATGCGCATCGAGGAACTCAACTCGCTGGTCGGCATGGTCCGCGGACGGCTGGGACGCTGAGTCGGGGGGGGGAGGCGCACAACCATCGTCAGCCACCGCGTGTCGTGCATAGCGGCGGACTGTGGGCACAATTGGTTTCGGCGTCGGACGGCGTACAACGGATGCCGGACGGCGCGCAATGGATGGGGAGGCAGGAACGACGGTGGCGGAACGGAGTACGGCTGCCGTCGACGTGGCAGACAACAGCGACGAGAAGTCGCTGACCGCACAGGCGGACCAGTCCACGGCCGACGGGGTGGCCAAGAACCGGGAGCGGGACACGGACAGCGACGAGGTACAGGAGAACACCCGGACCGACAGTTCCGGGAAGACCTCGCCGCCTGAACTGCACAGTGGTCACAAACTCGCCAGACGCTACCGCCTCGAGGAGTGCGTCACCCGTCTGGACGGTTTCAGCAGTTGGCGTGCCGTGGACGAGAAGCTCCGCCGTGCCGTCGGCGTGCACATCCTGCCCGCGGACCACTCACGGGCCCGGTCCGTCCTGGCCGCCGCCCGCTCCTCCGCCCTGCTGGGCGACCCGCGCTTCGTCCAGGTGCTGGACGCCGTGGAGGAGAACGACCTCGTCTACGTCGTCCACGAGTGGCTTCCGGACGCGACGGAACTGACCACGCTCCTCGCCTCCGGGCCGCTGGAGCCGTACGACGCCTTCCAGATGGTCAGCCAGGTCTCCTCCGCCATGGCCGCCGCCCATCGCGAGGGTCTCGCCCATCTGCGGCTGAACCCCAACGCCGTTCTGCGTGCCTCGACCGGCCAGTGGCGCATCCGCGGACTCGCGGTGAACGCCGCGCTGCGGGGCGTCGCGTCCGACACCCCGCAGCGCACCGACACCGAGGCCATCGGCGCTCTGCTGTACGCGGCGCTCACTCAGCGCTGGCCGTACGAGAGCGATGCCTACGGGCTGTCCGGCCTGCCGAAGGACATCGGCCTGATCGCGCCCGACCAGGTGCGTGCCGGTGTGCACCGCGGCCTCTCCGAACTCTCCATGCGCGCGCTCGTCAACGACGGCGCCACCGCCTCCCGGCACGAGTCGCCGTGCACCACTCCGGAGGAGCTGGTGAAGGCGATCGGCGAGATGCCCCGCATCCGCCCGCCGGAGCCGACGTTCACCGCCCCGCCCGAGTACCAGCGCACGTCGTACCAGCAGGGCACGTACGGCCGCCAGGCCCCGCGCCCCGGTGCCACCCAGCCGATCACGACCCCGCCGCCCCCGTTGCAGAGCCGCACGGGCAAGGCCCTGAAGTGGGCCGTGTCCGCGCTCCTCATCGCCGCCCTGGGCCTCGGGAGCTGGCAGCTGGCGGACGCGCTCATGGACCAGGGAGGCAAGAACGAGGACCCGGGCCAGACGCAGACGAACGACGGGAACGACAAGAGCCCCAAGAAGCCGGCGAGCGGCAAGCCCATCACCATCAGCGGTGCCCGCGACTTCGATCCCTTCGGCGGCGATCAGACGGAGAAGCCTTCCGACGTTGGGAAGGTCTACGACAGCAGCACCGCCACGTACTGGCAGACGGACTTCTACCTCAGCGCGGACTTCGGGCGCCTGAAGCCGGGTGTCGGCATAATCCTCGACCTCGGCAAGACCCAGCAGGTCGGGAAGGTGACGGTCACCTTCGTCGGCAACACCTCTGTCGAGCTCCGCAGCGCGAGCGCGGACGCAGGCTCGGAGCCGACGTCTTTCGACGCCTACACCAAGGTCGCCGAGGGCACCGGAACGACGGTACAACTCAAGCCCGGCAAGTCCCTCAAGAGCCGCTATCTCCTGGTGTGGCTGACCGAGCTGCCCATACAGGCGGACGACGGCAAGTGGCGCGGCCGTGTGGCGGACATCAAGGTGACCAGCTGACGGCATCTGCCTCGAGGAAGGAGGCCGATGGCAGACGGCACCGGGTACGACGGAGTGAGTGATCAGGACCTCCTCGCCCGCCACGTGGAAGGCGACCCCGACGCCTTCGGTGAGATCGTGCGGCGGCATCGCGATCGTCTCTGGGCCGTGGCCCTGCGGACACTGGGAGACCGCGAGGAGGCCGCTGACGCGGTGCAGGACGCCCTCGTTTCCGCCTACCGGGCCGCCCATACCTTCCGGGGCCAGTCGGCCGTCACGACCTGGCTGCACAGGATCACGGTGAACGCCTGCCTGGACCGCGCCCGCAAGGTCGCCTCCCGGAAGACCTCTCCCGTCGACGACACCGAACGCCTGGAGCAGCTGCTGGAGCCACACGAGTCGGCTTCGGCGCCCGCCGAGCGCAATGATCTCCACCGCCAGCTCATCGAAGCCCTGGGGACCTTGCCGGCCGACCAGCGCGCGGCGCTCGTCCTGGTGGACATGCAGGGCTACCCGGTCGCGGAGGCGGCCCGCATCCTCGACGTGCCCACCGGCACGGTGAAGAGCCGATGCGCGCGCGGCAGAGCCAGACTCCTGCCGCTGCTGACTCATCTACGGCCGGACAGCAACGGTGAGAGCAAGAAGCCGCGCGAGGAGCGGAACCGGACGCAGGGGCCAGCCGTCCCACCCGCAGCGGGACCGCGCCGAGCGGAACCACCGGACACAGGACCGAGCGACCCAGCGGCAGTGAAGGGCGGAGGTGGACGAGCGTGACATCGACGACAGACATGGCCGGGCACCCGGACGTCGCGGAGATCTCCGACCTGGCCGAGGGCCTCCTCCCACCGTCCCAGAGCACCGACGTACGCCGGCACCTAGACGGGTGCGAGCTCTGCGCGGACGTCTACGCGTCCCTGGAGGAGATCCGGGGACTGCTCGGCACGCTGCCGGGTCCGCCGCACATGCCCGCCGATGTCGCAGGCCGCATCGATGCCGCCCTCGCCGCCGAGGCTCTGCTGAACGCCACGGGGCCGGAGGCAGCAGAGAGCCAGACGCCGGTGAGTGCTCCTCGTTCCACGTCCCAAGACGACAGCGGTGCGCATGTTTCACGTGAAACATCGACGCTCGCCGACCGGCCCGCCGGGCGCCCCCGCTCTTCCACCACCGGCCCGGGGCGCAAGGACCGCACGCGGAACGGGCGTCGCAGGATCGCCGTCCTGGGGACCGTCTTCACCGTCGCCGCCTTGGGACTGGGCTCCGTCCTGGTGTCGTCACTGGGCGACGGCAAGCCCTCGGATGACACGGCGGGTGGACAGCAGACCGCCCCCGCGGACACCTTCTCCGAGGGGAAACTCGAGAAGCAGGTCACCGATCTCCTGACCGAGAACCAGAGCAAGAAGGGCGGCTCCCGCACTCCCTTCGGCGCGGCGACCGCCCCCGGCACCGACCATCCCCAGGTCTACAAGGCGCCCACAGTGCCCGGCTGCGTCCGCGACGGCATCGGGCGCAAGGACACAGCCCTTGCTGTCGAGAACGGCAGGTATCAGGGGAAGAAGGCCATGCTGGTGTTGCTCCCCGACGCATCCGACCCCACGCGGGTCAGTGCCTACATCGTCGACGCGACCTGTGTGGATCACTCGGCGGCGACCGCCGCGGGCAAGGTCCTTCTGCAGCGCTCTTACCCGTCCGCCTGAGGTACGTCTTCGTCTTCATCGCGCGCGGAACCCGGCACAGGACCGCATCTCCGTGTGCCCGGACACAGCGGGAATGCGCGCCCCTTAGGATCCGTTGGGTGGGGTGAGAGCTCCGAGAGAAGCTCCCCCCGGTCGAACGACGCAGTCCAGAGACGAGGAATCAAGCCGTGAGCGACGTCCGTAACGTGATCATCATCGGCTCCGGGCCCGCCGGCTATACGGCGGCGCTCTACACCGCGCGCGCGTCGCTGAAGCCGCTGGTGTTCGAGGGCGCCGTCACCGCCGGCGGCGCTCTCATGAACACCACCGACGTCGAGAACTTCCCTGGCTTCCAGGACGGCATCATGGGTCCCGAGCTCATGGACAACATGCGCGCTCAGGCGGAGCGCTTCGGGGCCGAGCTCGTCCCGGACGACATCGTCGCCGCCGACCTGGCCGGTGAGATCAAGACCGTCACGGACACGTCCGGTACCGTCCACCGGGCCAAGGCCGTCATCGTCGCCACCGGCTCGCAGCACCGCAAGCTCGGTCTGCCGAACGAGGACGCCCTCTCCGGCCGTGGGGTGTCCTGGTGCGCCACCTGTGACGGATTCTTCTTCAAGAACCAGGACATCGCCGTAATCGGTGGTGGCGACACCGCCATGGAGGAGGCCACCTTCCTCTCCCGGTTCGCCAAGTCCGTGACCGTCGTCCACCGCCGTGACACCCTGCGTGCCTCCAAGGCCATGCAGGAGCGCGCTTTCGCCGATCCGAAGATCACGTTCGTGTGGGACAGCGAGGTCGCCGAGATCCAGGGCGACCCGAAGCTCTCGGGCCTGAAGCTGCGCAACCTCAAGACCGGCGAGCTTTCGGACCTGTCGGTGACCGGTCTCTTCATCGCCATCGGCCACGACCCCCGCACTGAGCTCTTCAAGGGTCAGCTCGACCTGGACGACGAGGGCTACCTGAAGGTGACCGCGCCGTCGACGCGCACCAACCTGACCGGTGTCTTCGGTGCGGGCGACGTGGTCGACCACACCTACCGTCAGGCGATCACGGCGGCCGGTACCGGCTGTGCCGCCGCTCTCGACGCCGAGCGCTACCTGGCCGCCCTCGCGGACGAGGAGCAGCCCGAGCCCGAGAAGACCGCTGTCTGACCTCTCTCCCTACCCGCCCCACGCACCAACCAGTTAAGGAGCCCGCCGTGGCCGGCACCCTGAAGAATGTGACCGACGACTCCTTCGAGCAGGACGTCCTCAAGAGCGACAAGCCCGTCCTGGTGGACTTCTGGGCCGCCTGGTGCGGTCCGTGCCGCCAGATCGCGCCGTCCCTCGAAGCGATCGCCTCCGAATACGGCGACAAGATCGAGATCGTCAAGCTGAACATCGACGAGAACCCGGGTACGGCCGCCAAGTACGGCGTCATGTCCATCCCGACGCTGAACGTCTACCAGGGTGGCGAGGTCGCCAAGACCATCGTGGGCGCCAAGCCGAAGGCCGCGATCGTTCGCGACCTCGAGGAGTTCATCGCCGAGTGAGCCGGCGGTGCCGTCTGAGCGACGGTGCATGTTTCACGTGAAACACGAATGGGCCAACCCGGAAGGGTTGGCCCATTCGTTTGACTGCTTCCTCTACAACGGTCGCAGCGCCGGCTCCTTCTGTACGGCTCCCAGGAGCCGATCCAGCGCCATCTCGACGTCTTCCTTCCAGGAAAGCGTCGACCGCAGTTCCAGCCTCAGCCGGGGATAGGTGGGGTGCTGCCGGACCGTCTTGAAACCCACCGCCAGGAGATGGTCGGCGGGCAGCACACAGGCCGGTTCCTTCCAGCGCGCATCTCCGAACGCCTCGATCGCTTTGAACCCGCGCCGCAGCAGATCCTTGGCGACCGTCTGGACCATCACCCGGCCCAGCCCCTGCCCCTGGTACCCCGGCACGATGAACGCGGTCATCAGCTGAACCGCGTCGGGGGAGACGGGACTCGTGGGGAACGCCGTGGAGCGCGGGACATAGGCGGGAGGAGCGTAGAGCACGAAGCCCACCGGTACGTCGTCGACGTACACGACCCGACCGCAGGACCCCCAGTCCAGCAGAACGGCCGAGATCCAGGCTTCCTTCTCCAGAGCGGACTCGCCCGCCTTTACCGCGGCCTCACCGCTGACCGGGTCGAGCTCCCAGAAGACACACGAGCGGCAGCGCTTGGGAAGGTCCTGAAGGTTGTCCAGCGTGAGCGGTACGAGTCGGCGCCCCATGAAGGCTGTTCCTCGCTTCCTTGGCCTGCCGCGTCGCGGGCGGCTGTCAGAGCGCTCCGTTCCCTGAGGAGACTGCCGATGAACCCACCGACCGCTCCCAGCCCCAAACCGGCGCTCACCAGTCCAGTGCGGCTCATCGTTCGCATGGCCCCTGCCTTCCCTCTCAGAGGTGGTGTCGGGTGGCTGCGCCGTATCCGAACGCATCGTATCCACGATGCGATTCCATCGATACCGCCAGAAAGGAAAGAACGGGCCACGTTCCGTCACACACCGGACATGGCCCGCTCTGTCGTCCGCAACAGAGGCTCCTGCCGGAGGCTCAGGACTCGTCCTCCTCGGAGTCGCCCTCCAGGAGACTCTTCTGCAGAACCGGTCCCTCGCCCGGAGCGAGTGAGCCGAGGATCCGCTCAAGGTCCTCCATGGAGGCGAACTCGACGGTGATCTTGCCCTTCTTCTGGCCCAGGTCGACCTTCACCCGCGTCTCGAAGCGGTCCGAGAGCCGCGTGGCGAGCTCGGACAGCGCGGGAGAGACACGAGTACCGGCACGCGGGCCCTTGGGCCTCTGGGCCTTCTGGGGACGCGAACCCATCAGGGTCACGATCTCCTCGACGGCCCGCACCGACAGCCCCTCGGCCACGATGCGGTGGGCCAGCCTGTCCTGCTCCTCCGAGTCCTCGACGGACAGCAGGGCCCGCGCGTGGCCGGCGGAGAGCACCCCGGCGGCGACCCGGCGCTGCACCGCCGGCGAGAGCTTCAGCAGACGCAGGGTGTTCGAGACCTGCGGGCGGGATCGGCCGATGCGGTCCGCAAGCTGGTCGTGCGTGCAGTTGAAGTCCCGCAGCAACTGGTCGTAGGCGGCTGCTTCTTCCAGAGGGTTCAGCTGGGCCCGGTGCAGGTTCTCCAGCAGAGCGTCCAGGAGGAGCTTCTCGTCCTCCGTGGCCCGCACGATCGCTGGGATCGCCTCCAGCCCCGCTGCGCGGCAGGCCCGCCAGCGGCGCTCGCCCATGATGAGCTCGTAGTGGGCGGGACTCACCTGCCGTACGACAACCGGCTGGAGGAGCCCCACTTCCTTGATGGAGGTGATGAGCTCGGCGAGCGCGTCCTCGTCGAAGACCTCACGCGGCTGTCGCGGGTTCGGCGTGATGGAGTCGATGGGGATCTCGGCGAAGTGCGCACCGATGGGCGCCGCAGGCGCGGCGGGAGCACTGGGCTGCGCCGGCTCCTCTGTTTCACGTGAAACAGTCGGCAGCGTCGCCACCTTCGCCGCGGCCACCCCACGGTCGTTCGGCAGCACGGGCACTGCCGCAGGGGATGTCGAAGCGGCGCCCCCCGCCGCAGCCTGGGCCACCGACTTCTCCGTCGGTGCAGCAGGGATCAGTGCGCCGAGACCACGACCCAGCCCCCTCCGTCGCTCGCTCACTGGATGCCCTCCACCATGCTCGGGTCGTTCTGCTGTGCGCCGATGTGGGCATGCGTGGCGTCATAGCTGATGCCCACACCCTTCAACGCGATCTCTCGTGCCGCCTCAAGGTAAGAGAGGGCACCACTTGATCCAGGATCGTAGGTCAGGACCGTCTGTCCGTAACTCGGCGCCTCGGAGATACGGACGGACCTGGGAATGCTCGTCCGCAGCACCTCGTCGCCGAAGTGGGTGCGCACCTCTTCCGCGACCTGGGACGCGAGTCGCGTCCGGCCGTCGTACATGGTGAGCAGGATGGTCGACACATGCAGGGCGGGGTTGAGATGCCCCCGCACCAGGTCGACGTTACGCAACAACTGACCCAGGCCTTCCAGCGCGTAGTACTCGCACTGAATCGGGATCAGAACCTCCTGGCCCGCCACCAACGCATTGACCGTCAGAAGGCCGAGCGAGGGCGGACAGTCGATGAGGATGTAGTCCAGCGGCTGCTCGTACGCCTGGATGGCGCGCTGCAACCGGCTCTCCCGTGCCACCAGGGACACCAGCTCGATCTCCGCACCGGCGAGATCGATCGTGGCAGGGGCACAGAAGAGGCCCTCGACGTCGGGGACCGGCTGGACGACCTCGGAGAGCGGCTTGCTCTCCACCAACACGTCGTAGATGGACGGAACTTCGGCGTGATGATCGATCCCCAGCGCGGTGGACGCATTGCCCTGGGGATCGAGGTCGACCACCAGAACCCGGCCACCATGCAGGGCCAATGACGCGGCAAGGTTGACGGTCGTCGTCGTCTTGCCCACACCGCCCTTCTGGTTGGCGACCACCATGATTCGGGTCTGCTCGGGCCGTGGCAGGCCCTCGCCGGCGCGGCCTAGAGCCTCCACCGCCAGTTGGGCAGCACGACCGATGGGAGTGTCGTCCATCGGAGGCGGTGTTTCACGTGAAACATCCGCCCCCATCGACTCGGTACGGGGACCGGGGACCGGATCGGTCATCGGTCCCGCGATGTTGGCGTCGGACCGCAAGGATTCACTCTCCTCGACTTCAGGCTCGCAATGAACAGAGCCTCCCATGTCTTCGGGGTCGTGAACCAGTGAGGCCTTCCGTTCTGTGGAGAATTCCACCTCTGTGGACAACTCAGTTCCCTCATCGAGTGACCCGAGAGGCTTACGGTCGCGGGGTTCGGCCGCAGCGCGGCCACGACTGATGATGCCGTGCAGCAGTGAGCGACGTTTCACGTGAAACACGATGCACAGCAGTCGTTGCCGGATTGTCGCGACACTCCGGCATGCATAGGTTTGGCAGCTTGTGTGGAGTACGTCTCGTCGTCAGGACGGATCAGCGTCGTCGGACGGGATCGGCGTTCCCAGGACGGATCAGCGTCGGCGGCGGGCACGCCCCGTGCGAGCCGCCTTGGCGCGCTTCGCGGCGAAGCGCACACCGCCGGGGCTCTCCCCGACCTCGACCCGTACCACCGTGGACATCGGGTCCACCACGCCCTCACCGACATGCAGGATGGACGTCTCCACCGCACCGAGCTTGCTCAGGGCCGCTGACGCGCTTTTCAGCTCCTCCTCCGCGGCGTCGCCCTTGAGCGCGAGCATCTCCCCGTACGGCCGCAGCAGAGGGATGCCCCACGTGGCAAGGCGGTCGAGGGGCGCTACGGCTCGGGCCGTCACGACGTGGACGGGCTGGATCTTCCCCATGACTTCCTCGGCCCGGCCGCGCACGACGGTCACATGATCGAGGCCGAGCAGCTCCACGACCTCGGAGAGGAAGTTGGTACGCCGCAGCAGCGGCTCCAGCAACGTGATCTTCAGGTCCTCCCGGACCAGCGCCAGCGGAATGCCGGGGAGGCCGGCGCCCGAGCCGACATCGCACACCGTCACGCCCTCGGGCACGACCTCCGAGAGCACCGCGCAGTTCAGCAGGTGCCGCTCCCACAGGCGGGGCACTTCACGCGGGCCGATGAGACCGCGCTGCACGCCCGCCTCAGCGAGCAGTTCGGCGTACCGCACCGCATCCGCGAAGCGATCACCGAACACCTCGCGCGCCTGCTCGGGCGCGGGGGGAAGCTCCGCTGCCTCCGTCACGGGGGACCGTCCTTCCGTACGCGTCAGCGCACACAGCGCCGACACCAGAACCACCAGAACTATCAGGCTGACAAACTTCGGCCCCGCCTGCGCAACAGACGGGGCCGGGAAACGTAGGGGCCGATCAGACGGGAAGCACGACGACGAAGCGCTGCGGCTCCTCGCCCTCGGACTCGCTGCGCAGGCCCGCGGCCTTGACGGCGTCGTGCACGACCTTGCGCTCGAACGGCGTCATCGGGTCCAGCTTCACGGCCTCACCGCTGCTCTTGGCCTCGGCCGCGGCCTTGGCGCCCAGCTCGGACAGCTCGGAGCGCTTCCGGGCCCGGTATCCCGCGATGTCGAGCATCAGACGGCTGCGGTCACCGGTTTCACGGTGCACGGCCAGACGGGTGAGCTCCTGGAGTGCCTCCAGCACCTCACCGTCACGGCCGACCAGCTTCTGCAGGTCGCGACTGCCCGTGTCGCTGATGATCGAGACAGAGGCACGGTCGGCCTCGACGTCCATGTCGATGTCGCCGTCGAGGTCGGCGATGTCGAGCAGACCCTCCAGGTAGTCCGCCGCGATCTCGCCCTCCTGCTCCAGGCGGGTCAGGGTGTCTGCACCCTCGGCAGCGGCGGAGGTGGTGCCTTCCGTCACGGGATGGACTCCTTCTTACTTCTTGGACGGGGACTTGGGCCGCTGCGGACCCTTGCGCTGTCCGGACTGGGCCTTGCTGCGGGTGCCGCTGCCGGACTTCTTGGCAGCGGCGGCGGGCTTGGCGTCCTCGGGCTCGTCGGACTTCGTGAGCGACGTCTTCGGCTCGGACTCGCCGGCCGCCTTCGTGGCACCGGACTGCCGCTTAGCCTTGGTCTGCCGCTTGGGCTGCTGCCGCTTCGGCGTGCCGGTGGTCGGCGTACCGTCCTCGGCTTCGACGGCGACAGCGGTGTCGCTCTTGATCACAGTGCCGTCGGCCTGGGCGGCGAGGCCGGCCTTGTTCAGGCCGTTGATGAACTTGCGCTCGAACTCGTTGCGGTCGCGTCCCTTGACGACGATCGCCTTGACGATGGCCCGGTCGCGGCGCCGGCTGACCTTGCCGTGAGTGGTGACGTGCTTGTGCAGCCGCTCCAGGTACGAGGCCTGGGCCTTGGAACCCGGCGTCGGGTTGTTGTGGATGACGTACATCTGCTGGCCCATGGTCCACACGTTGGTGGTCAGCCAGTAGACGAGGACACCGACGGGGAAGTTGATGCCGAAGACGGCGAACATGATCGGGAAGACGTACATCAGCATCTTCTGCTGCTGCATGAACGGCGTCTTCACCGTGGTGTCGACGTTCTTCGTCATCAGCTGGCGCTGGGTGAAGAACTGCGACGCCGACATCAGGACGATCATGACGGCGGTGACCACGCGGACATCGGTGAGGGAGGCACCGAGTGCTTCCACCTTCGACGAGCTGTCGGTGAACTTCACCGCCAGCGGCGCACCGACGATGTGCGCCTTCTGGGCACTCTCCAGAAGGCTGGTGTTGATCACGCCGATGGTGTCGTTCGACGCAATGCTGTTCAGCACGTGGTACAGGGCGAAGAAGAACGGGGACTGCGCCAGGATGGGAAGACACGAGGACAGCGGGTTGGTACCCGTGTCCTTGTACAGCTTCATCATCTCTTCGGACTGACGCTGCTTGTCGTTCTTGTAGCGCTCCTGGATCTTCTTCATCTCGGGCTGGAGCGTCTGCATGGCCCGGGTCGCCTTGATCTGCTTCACGAAGAGCGGGATCAGGCAAATACGGATCAGGATCACCAGGGACACGATCGACAGGCCCCAGGCCCACCCGGTGTCAGGCCCGAAGAGGGCGCCGTACACCGAGTGGAACTGGACGATGACCCAGGAGACGGGTGTGGTGATGAAGCTGAAGAGGCTGGCAATCGTGTCCACTAATCATGCTCCTTGGGCATGGGACGGTGTCTCTGCGGCCGGGCTCGAAGGACTGGACCGACTTGTGGGAGAAGTCTGTCCCTCGGTGGCCGGGACGGCGGCGGAGGGCCCGCCCTTGCGTGCACGCCACGCGTTCCGCAGCATTTCGTGCCACCGCGGGCGCTTGCGCGGCGGGACATGGTCCACACCGCCCAGCGACCACGGGTTGCACCGCAGGATGCGCCAGGCCGTGAGTGCCGTTCCCTTGATGGCACCGTGCCGGTCGATGGCCGTGAAGCCGTAGTGGGAGCACGACGGGTAGTACTTGCAGACCGGCCCGAGCAGCGGACTGATCGTCCACTGGTAGAGCTTGATCAGTGCAAGCAGCGGGTACTTCATCGCGCGCCCCCTCCCAGCAGCCGCTGGAGGGCGGCATCCAGGTCTCGGGCCAGCTGTGCATGGTCGGCGTCGCCCGCACCGGGCAGCGCTCGTACCACTACCAGGCTACCGGGGGGCAGCTGGGCGACTCGGTCGCGCATCAGGTGGCGAAGCCTGCGCTTCACTTTGTTGCGTACGACCGCACCGCCCACGGCTTTGCTCACGACGAAACCCGCACGCGTCGGGGGAGCGCTCTCCCCAGGCGCATGCGGGTCCGTGGCACCGCTTCGAAGGTGGACGACGAGGTACGGGCGTCCTGCCCGGCGTCCTCGCCGCACCGCGGTCGCGAAGTCCTCGCGCCGCCTCAGCCGGTTCTCGGTGGGCAGCACGATGTCATGACCTGACCGGGATCAGGCGGACAGACGGGCGCGACCCTTGCTACGGCGGGACGCGAGAATCGCGCGGCCGGCACGGGTGCGCATACGCAGCCGGAAGCCGTGGGTCTTCGCGCGACGACGGTTGTTCGGCTGGAAGGTGCGCTTGCTCACTCGGGGGCTCCAGAAGAAATCGGTAGTTGCGGGGTGCCGTCCTGGCTGTCACCGTGCGCCCACGAGTAGCTCGCAGTTACGCCCGAGTGCACCGCTTACCGATCACCCAAATGATCTGTGCCCATCGGAGGCAGGCGGCAGCAGCCATCGACAACTCGACCTGGTTACGGTACGCGCGGCTACGCCATCCGGTCAAACCAGCAGCCACCCGGAGACACTTGTCCACAGGCTGGGGACAACAACTTGAACCGCAGTGGCCGCCCTGACTACCGTGACGGAACTCCGATTCGTTCCCTTATCCCTGCCCCACCCGATTTACATCCCGAGCCGTCCCAGAACCACACGTTCGTGGGACCTGTGAGAGAGCGTGCCCTGTGGCTGACGTACCTGCCGATCTTGCCGCAGTGTGGCCACGCGTATTGGAGCAGCTCCTCGGGGAGGGCCGCGGCCAGGGCGTCGAGGCGAAGGACGAGCACTGGATCCGCCGCTGCCAGCCGCTCGCGCTGGTCGCGGACACGGCCCTGCTCGCCGTACCGAACGAATTCGCGAAGGGCGTACTCGAGGGCCGCCTGGCTCCCGTCGTCAGCGAGACCCTGAGCCGCGAGTGCGGCCGCCCGATCCGGATCGCGATCACCGTCGACGACTCCGCGGGCGAGCCCCCGGCCACACCGGCGCCCCAGGCCCGGCCCCAGTCGCGTTACGAGGAGCCCGAGCTTCCGGCCGCGCGGCAGGACCGCGACGGTTACGAGGGGTACGGCCGCCACCGCGCCGACCAACTGCCGGGAACGGCCGGCGATCAGCTCCCGCCTACGCGCGGAGATCAACTTCCCAGCCCCCGTCCCGCGTACCCGTCCGAGTACCAGCGCCCCGAGCCCGGCTCCTGGCCGCGGCCGACACAGGACGAGTACAGCTGGCAGCAGCAGCGCCTCGGCTTCCCCGAGCGTGATCCGTACGCGTCACCGAGCCAGGACGCCTACGGCTCACAGGACTCGTACGGATCCCAGGACTCGTACGGTTCCCGTGGGTCCTCGCAGGAGTCGTACGGATCCCATGGATCACAGGGATCACACCGGTCGCAGGGATCCCATGGGTCGCAGGACTCGTACGGCTCGTCCTCCCAGGACGCCTACGGCTCCCCGTCCCAGGACTACCGCCCACAGTCCATGGAGCGCCCCTCCTACGACCAGCCGCGCTCCGACTACGACGCGTCACGCCCCGACTACGACCAGCGCGACCCGGTCCGCCGGGAGCTGCCCGAGCCGCCGGCCGGCTCCGGGCACGTGCACCGCGGCGGTCCCGTCGGCCCGAATCTGCCGACGACCGGTGCGCCCGGCCCGCTGGCCGCGCAGCCCGCACCGGCGACCGGC